>CADBUS010000153.1 GCA_902797895.1 uncultured Bacteroidia bacterium
TCATACTCAGGGCAGTATGGTATATTTGGCATTAGGCGGTTGCGGCTGAAAACAGGGAATCGCACATCGTAACAAATCTGCAAAAGAAATTTCACCCCTTTCCATTCCGCTATAACTCGCTCTTTACCCGGAGAGTATCTTTTATGCTCTCCTCCGTATGTAAAGAGGTGGTGCTTATCATATTGCAGATAGTTGTGGGGAGTAACAAAATAGAGGCGGTTGTAAAACTTGGGCTCAGATACGCCATCTGTATAGCCCTCCTGTACGGCAACACTACCCGTTATAGCGCAATCATACTTACTCGCCATATCCTCCATCCATCTAAGAGTAAAGCACTTGCCATCTTCTCCAATAGGCTCTGCTATTCCATCGGGAGAGGTGGCAAAGCCGGTAGAAAACATCTCCGGCAACACAAAAAGCTCTGTACCGCAACCATTGCACTTGCCCTTTCCGCTCTTTCCGCTCTCTTCCGCCCGGCAGGAGCAATGCTGCGCAATAATCTTCTCATTCGCTTGGGCATTCTCCTTTGGAGAGGCCCAAACAATATCTCTTTGAAGCAATGTAACTTTCATATTTTGATGACTTTTCTAATCTATCTTTTACCTAATCGTTTAGGGAGGCAATGTACCTTTTTGGCGAGATGCCGGTGTGTTTTTTGAAAAATTTGCCAAAGGAGGATTGGTCTGCAAAGTGCAGGGCATCTGCAACTTGCTGAATTGTAATTCCCGGGCGGCGCAGCATAGACTTGGCTCTTATTATAAGGTTGTGGGCAATCCACTTTGAGGTGTTGTTGCGTGTCTCTTGTTTGAGCACCAATGAGAGATACTGCACACTTATAAAGAGCCTGTCTGCATAGTAGGCGGGGTTGTGCTCAACATCTCCCACCTCATTTAGCATCTTCATAAAGTTGTGCACTATATAGGTGTGCCGCCCCTCCTTTATCTTTATAGGCGATTGCGTGCAACTCTCTATCAGGTTGAAGAACTCGTACATTATAAGAATAAAGGCAGATCTGAGAAAACGCTCCTTATACTTCTGCCGCTTGTCTTTTATGTAGTAGTAGAGGGTGTCAAAATTGCTCTTTATTATGCCAAACTGCTCATTGTTAAGTTCAAACAGAGGTGTTCCGGAGGTTGCTATCTGGGGGGAGGGAAGCGAACTTATATCTGCAATGGTCTTTTCCAAAAACTCTCTTTTGGCCATAAGTATGTAGTATCGTCCATCTGGAGTGATATGAGATTTGTTTACCGTATTGAATGGCGAGAATGCAAAAATGGAGCTCTTTTTTAGTGTGTAATCTACGTAATCCACAGTAACTTTCAGGCTCCCCTCCAGTACGAATATAATGGTGAGCACATCTATTCTTATGAGTTCTCCCGCCTTGAATACTCTTTTGTCTATATCGTAGGAGTTAAGTGGGGAGACCTTTATCATAGCAAGCTCGTTACTATAGCTATGCCCCCCAAAAAGCAGGGCCACCTCCTTTAGGTCTAACTCTATTATGTTGGGGGTAAGCGGAGCCCCTTTTTTATTGGTCATTCATAGAATTTTGGAACAAAAATATAAAAAATGAAACAAATTGCAATAGAAAAAGCTCTACTTTGTATAGAAATGGAACAAAAAATTCCTTTTAATATCTATAAAAGTTTCCTGAAATAGTCTCACCTTTGTGGCCGGTTATGATAAGTAAGGAAACTATAATGGAGTCTGCTTTTGCCATCTTTGCCCGCAACGGGATAAAGGGGGTGAGTATGGATGATATTGCCAGGGAGTTGAAGATTTCCAAAAAAACTCTTTATGGCTATTTTTCCGGCAAGCGGCAGCTCTCTTATCAGACCTTTGAGTATAAGTATTCTGCTCTTTTGGATAGGATTGAGAAGATTGTAACGTGTGTGCCTAATCCTTTGATAGCCTTTGTCTTTTCTGTTGTGGAGAATATTCGCTTTTCTTGCGCAATAGAGGCGGAGAGTTTGAAGGAGATTAGAGAAAATGAGTATCTGCGCCCATTCTTCTATTCTGCTAAACCAAAGGTGGATAGTTTGAGTAAGGAGCTTATGGATAAGGTAGTGGAGATGGGCTACATACAGAATTCCAAAAGCAACGAAATTGTAATAGCTCTGCTTAAGGAGCAACTTAAAGATGTACACTCTTTCAGAGAGGCAGAGGTTTTTCCAACTGCCCTTTGCTTGGATACTGTAATAACTCTTTTGATGGGTGTTTGCACCCCTGTCGGCAGGGAGGTTCTTGAAGAGCTTAAAACAAACTATACATAAGAGAGCTGGCGCAGATTTTGAAAATGAGATTGATTGTGTTTAATTTTTTTAATATGAAGAGAGTTTTAAGAAAGGTTTTAACAGTATGGGCACTTGGAGGGTTAATGCTGTTTTCAAACACTTTTTCAATGGCTCAGTCTGGTGATAATGAAGCCATTGCCATTACTCTAAAAGATGCGTTGGAGATTGCGCAGAGCAAATCTCTCACCGTAATGGTTGCAGACAAGGAGATTCAAAAGAGCGGTTATGCAAAAAAGGGAAGCTACGCGGCTCTTTTTCCCAAGATAGATTTCTCCGGAGCTTATCAGAGAACAATAAAGAGGCAGACTATGGCAATGAGTATGGGAGGGACTACGCAGAAAATATCTGTTGGAACAGAGAATGTCTATAATGTAGGTCTCTCTGCCCAGATGCCTTTGGTGAATGTGGCGCTTTGGAAGAGCTTGGAGATATCTGCTCTTGGCGTAGATATGGCTGTTGAGCAGGCAAGGCAGAGCCGTCAAAACCTTATAAACCAAGTAGAACAGGCCTTCTACACCTGTCTTTTGGCAAAGGATTTGACAGAGGTTTATAAAGAGAACTACAACCACTCAAAGGAGCTTTATCTGCAGACCAAGGCAATGTATGAGAGTGGCCGTGCCGCAAAGTACGATATGATAAGGGCTGAGGTGAATATGCAGAACGCGGAGCCTAATATGTACAACTCCCAAAACTCTCTCATTTTGGCTCTGTGGCAGCTGAAGGCGCTTATGGGGATTGAGCTAAACACAGAGATTGAGTGTGTTGGGAGTCTTGATGACTACACTTCAAATATACAAGATTTGGTTATAGCTTCAGACAGCATAGATCTTTCCAACAACTCATCCCTTAAACAGCTTGATATACAGGGAGATATTCTTGAAAAGACCTATAAAGCGCAGAGGGCGCAATACTATCCCTCTTTAGGGCTAAGTGCCTCGTATCAATATACCGCTATGGCAAACGATTTCAAGTTCGGCGATTACAGCTGGAATCCCTATTCGGTAGCTTCGTTGGGATTATCTATTCCGGTCTTTGCCGGTGGAGAACGCCGCAACACTCTAAGGCAGACCAAAGTGCAGCGCCAGCAGTTGGAGCTGCAGAGAGAGAACGCAAGGCGTGGTCTTGTGGTTGCTGCCAAGCAGAGCATAAGCTCAATGGAGACCGCTCTTAAGCAGTATTCGGCAGCCAAAGCTACTTTGGAAGGAGCCCAAACAGGTTTTGATATAGCAAAGAAACGCTATGAGGTAGGTAGCGGTACTGTGCTGGAAATGAACGATGCACAGCTTGCCCTGCTGCAAGCCAAACTTAATCTTAACCAATCTATCCACTCATTCTTGGTGGCGAAATCTGCACTTGAACTAACACTTGGCAAGAATGCTAATGAAGAGAGGGTTAATTCAAATTTTAACGAATAAAAAAGTAATAAGATATGAAACAGATTATCAAATCAGTTGGTACAGCAGCTCTCTGCCTATTGGGGGCGATACTGGTTGTTGGATGTGCCGGCAAAAAAGAGGAGCAAGGTGCTGCTAAAGAGACAGTAAGAGGTGTTACCATTATGGCGGCTTCCGCTAAGGATGTGGAGCAGGTTGAGATATTTACCGGCACCGTAGAGGGGTTCAATACAAATAATATTTCTCCGCAAAGCCCTGGTAGAATAGAGAGAATTAATGTTGAGGTAGGAGACCGTGTTTATAAAGGGCAACGCCTTGCCCAAATGGATGCTTCCAATCTTAATCAGGTGAGGCTTCAGATGGAGAATAACAAAATGGAGTTTGAAAGAACAAAGCAACTATTTGAAATAGGTGGAGCTTCGCAGAGTGAGTATGATGCAAGAAAGATGGCATACGAGGTCTCCCAAACTACTTATAATAACCTTGCTGTAAATACCTACCTCAACTCTCCTATATCGGGTGTGGTTACAGCAAGAAACTATGATGCAGGAGATATGTTTTCCGGTGCAATGCCGCTGTTTACGGTTGAGCAGATAAGGCCTGTTAAGATAAAGGTGAATGCTCCGGAAGGGCTGTTTGGGCAGATTAAGAAGGGGCAGAGCGTGAATATAAAATTGGATGTCTATCCCGATGAAGTTTTCGAAGGTAAGGTGCATCTGGTTTATCCATCTATCTCTGCTGCTTCCAGAACTTTCCCTATCGAGATTACAATAGAGAACTCCAACGAGAGAGTACGCCCCGGTATGTTTGCAAGAGCTATATTTGTGTATGCAGTTGAGCATAATGTTGTTGTGCCGGATGTAGCGGTGGTTAAACAGATGGGAAGTGGAGACCACTATGTTTATACCGTTGTGGATAACAAAGTGGTATTTAATAAAGTTAAACTTGGACAACTTATTGGAACAGAATACGAGATTAAGAGCGGCCTGAAAGAGGGAGATATGATAATTGTTGAGGGGCAGGGCAGAGTTGTTAACGGCCAGCAAGTTAACGCAACCGTAGGTGAGCCGGCCTCTTTTGTTCCGGATAATCTTGTAGATAAAAACTAACCGCAAATGAGTCTATTTTCGTCAGCAGTAAAGAAACCTATTACCACAGCTCTTATGTTTGTGGCAATAGCAATCTTTGGAATATTCTCTTTTATCACACTCCCGATAGACCTATTCCCTCATATAGAGGGCAATACCATTATGGTAATGACCTCTTATGCAGGAGCGAGCGCCTCTGATATAGAGAATAATATATCCAAGCCTATTGAGAATACACTCAATAGCGTATCCTATCTTAAACACATCTCTTCTGCCTCAAGAGAGAATGTCTCTGTAGTCACTTTGGAATTTCAATACGGCAGAGATATTGATGTGGCGACTAATGATGTTAGAGATAAGTTGGAGATGATAAAAACGGCCCTGCCTGACGGGGCGGGCAATCCTGTGATTTTCAAGTTCAGTTCAGACGATATTCCTATCCTAATCCTCTCTGTAACAGCCAAGGAGAGTATGCCCGGCCTATACAAGATTATGGATGAGAAAATTGTGAATGAACTTGCCAGGGTTAACGGTGTGGGTTCTGTATCCGTATCTGGTATTCCAAAGAGGGAGATTATGGTTCTTTGCGATCCATACAAATTGGATGCATACAACCTCACAATTGAGTCTATCTCATCAACAATATCATCTGAGAACAGAAATATTCCTGCAGGTAGTATTGAGGTAGGTTCCAATACTTTCTCTATGAGAGTGCAAAAGGAGTTTACAGGCTCAAAAGAAATAGAGAACCTTGTAGTTGGCTCATACAATGGAGCTAACATCTACCTTAAAGATGTTGCGAGAGTTGTTGATGGCTTGCAGGAACGCTCACAGGAGAGCTACACCAACGGAGAGATTGGCGGTATGATTATCGTACAGAAGCAGACAGGAGAGAACTCAGTTCGGATTGTTCGTAAGGTGAACCAACTCCTTCCTTCTTTGGAGAAGCAACTTCCTTCTGACATTAAACTTGGAGTTATTGTAGATACTACAGAGAATATTACCAGAACAATAGGCTCTTTGGAGAAGACTATACTTATAACTCTGTTTATAGTTATGTTGGTGGTATTCTTCTTCTTAGGAAGATGGAGAGCAACCATCATTATTCTCATAACAATTCCTATCTCTTTGCTGGCCTCATTGATTTACCTATATGCAACAGGGAATACGCTCAATATGATCTCAATGAGTTCACTCTCTATCGCGATAGGTATGGTTGTGGATGCCGCAATTGTGGTACTTGAAAACATAACCTCCCACATAGACCGAGGTAGTAATCCAAAGCAGGCTGCCGTATATGCTACCAATGAGGTGGCGATGGCCGTAATAGCCTCATCATTAACTACTTTAGCAGTGTTCTTGCCAATGACACTTGTTGGTGGTTTGGCTGGAATTATGTTTCGTCAATTAGGTTGGATGGTGAGTATAGTTATTACCGTATCCACTCTTTGTGCACTTGCTCTTACTCCTATGATGTGCTCTACTATGCTCAGGGCGCAGAATAAAGATAAAGATACAAAGTGGCATAAGGCTATATTTACACCAATAAACAAATTCTTGGATGGTCTTAGCTCTTTCTATGCCAGATTGTTAGACAAATCTCTGCGCCACAAGAGAGTTGTTGTTCTGATAGCGGCATTAACTCTTATTGGCGTATTTGCTGTTTGTGGTCCTATGCTAAAAACCGAGTTTGTGCCAGAGCAGGATAATGGCCGAATCTCTGTAACTGTGCAACTTCCGGTGGGAACGCGTCAGGAGATTACCAGAGATCTTGCCTTAGAGCTTGATAAAAGATGGAGAGCAGAGTTCCCTGAGATTATAAGATTGGGACTCTCAGAGGGTTCTGCAGATTCAGATAACTTGTTTGCATCTATGCGTTCCAACGGTAGTCATATTATTAGCATGAACATAAACCTCGGAAGTATGGAGAATCGTAAGAGGAGCATTAAGGAAATCTCCAGTATTATGATGAGTGAACTTGCTGAATATAATCAAATTAAGAGGTTTAATGTTATTGCCGGAGGGCAGCAAGGAGGAATGGGAGGGCAGGCTACATGCCAGGTAGATTTATATGGATATGACTTTAATGCTACAGACGAGGCGGCTGCAAAAATTTCGGAAATGTTTAAGGAACTTGGGGTTAAGCAGACGGTTATAAGTAGAGACGATTATGTGCCGGAGTATCAGGTAGATTTAGATAGAGAAAAACTTGCTCTTTACGGGCTAAATACCGCAACAGTTGCCACATTCTTGAGGAACAGAATAAATGGCGCTATTGCATCTGAGTATCGTGAGAGTGGAGATGAGTATGATATACGCGTAAGGTATGCGCCTGAGTACAGACAAAGCCTAAAAGATGTGGAGAATATTACTGTATATAGCTCTACAGGTCAGGCTATTAAACTAAGGGAGCTTGGTACTATAGTTGAATCAATGACTCCTCCTACCATACAGCGTAAAGACCGCGAAAGATTTGTCTCTGTATCAGCTCCGCTTCCTGAAGGGATGGCCACCAGTGATATGAACGAAGCTATAACCGCAAAGATAGAGGAGGCCGGGCTTCCTGCCGGAGTAAGTTGGAAGTTTGGTGGAACATACGATGATCAAGTTCAAACCTTCCAGACTCTTGGTTTGCTGATGGTGCTGATTGTTATTCTGGTGTTTATAGTTATGGCCGCGCAGTTTGAGAGTCTTACTTATCCGTTTGTTATAATGTTTGCTGTACCATTTGCCTTTGTGGGAGTGCTTATAGGTCTTACACTTACAGGAACTCCTATGAGTATAATGGCTATGGTGGGAGCCGTTATGACAGTCGGTATTGTGGTAAACAATGGTATTGTGCTTGTAGATTACGCCAACCTCAACAGAGAGAGGGGAATGGGCATTATCCGCGCAGTTGTGGATTCCGGCCGTTCTCGTTTGCGTCCGGTGCTTATGACCACTCTTACTACAGTACTCGGTATGCTCCCACTTGCTTTAGGAAGAGGTGAAGGCTCTGAGGTTTGGAGAGGTATGGGAATGACTGTTGCCTGGGGCCTCTCAATCTCAACCTTAGTAACTTTGGTATTTGTTCCGGTGCTCTACACACTCTTTGCCGGCTTTGGATTATTGCGCAAGAGAAGGAAAGCAGGCAAGGCGGCAGCTCTTCCAAAGAAGGTTTAAGTTATCTTTAACTAATACAAAGTGTTTAATATAAGACAAATATGAAAGCAGTTTTTATAACATATAACGAGGCACATTCAGACTCTGTATTGGAGGCTTTAGATAAATGTTTCATACGCGGCTTTACTCGTTGGGAGCAGGTTGAGGGTAGGGGAAGCCGCAGCGGTGAGCCCCATCTTGGTTCTCACGCCTGGCCTACAATGAACGCTGCCACAATAACATTTGTAGATGAAGATGCGGCCGCTCGCCTCAAAAAATACCTAAAGGAGTTGGACGAGCAAAAGCCCCAACTCGGCCTGCGCATCTTCACTTGGACCATAGATAACGATTAGTAAGGCTTTTAACAGCTTTTGAAAGAAGATTCTCTCAGTTGGGAGAATCTTTTTTTGCCTAAGAAGAATTTTAAGATGATGCTGCTTTGGGTTTGACCGTATGGTTTTTGGGTGGGGGTAAGGCGAGGGGAACGGACGGAGCTTCTGCGCAGTTTGTTATAATCTTTGTGAGCACGCCATACTGCTTGGGCAAAGCTGTAATCTCCTTTGAGCAAGTAGATTGCAGCGGAAAGGCCGTCTAAGCATTTGCGTAGGAAAATCTTTGCTCCAAGCCCCCTTTGCGGCAGATTTTTCCAGAGCATAAGCAGGTTGTTGCGGTAGTTCAGATAGAGTTTGCGCGGAGAGTTGTTGGGGAGCGTTCCTCCACCCACGTGATATACTGCACTTTGCGGAACGCACCATATTTGAAGCCCCATAAGTGCCACTCTCCAGCAGAGGTCTATCTCCTCCATATGGGCAAAGAACTTTTCATCCAGACCACCGCTGCGGTGAAAAAGCTCCGCCCTTATCATAAGGCAAGCCCCTGAGGCCCAAAATACTCTTGCAGGGGTATCATACTGCCCCATATCATCCTCTATTGCAGAGAGTATCCTTCCTCTGCAGAATGGGAAACCATACCGGTCTATAAATCCCCCTGCAGCTCCGGCATACTCAAACTGCTCCGGCTCATTACTCTGGTGTGCAACCCTCTCCAAATGGCGTGAGTAGGAGAGTATTTTGGGCTGGCAGATGGCAACCTCTCTGCGGCTCTCCATAAACTCGGCAAGTGGAGTAAGCCAACCGTCGGGAGTGAGAATATCTGAATTGAGCAGAACATAATAATCGTATGCTCCGCTGTGGCTCTTTGTACCCTCTGCCCAAATTGAGGCGAGAGCGCGGTTGTAGCCACCGGTAAAACCGAAGTTGCTGCTAAGTTGCAACCACTTGAGAGCTACATTATTGCA
>CADBUS010000154.1 GCA_902797895.1 uncultured Bacteroidia bacterium
GCTGATTCTCGTATGCAGAGCGCTGCTGCTCCATCCTCTCACTACGCAACACCTTGTATTGTGAATAAGGCACTTTGTAATCGTTTATTTTTCCAAGAGTTATCTCAACCGTGCGCTTTGTTATGTTATCAAGGAATTTTCTGTCGTGAGAGATAAGCACCACAGAGCCGCGGAAAGTTTTAAGATACTCCTCAAACCACTGAATAGACTCAATATCAAGATGGTTGGTAGGCTCATCAAGCAGCAGGATATCAGGCTTTGAGAGCAAAATTTTTGCAAGCTCAATGCGCATATTCCATCCCTGACTAAGCTCGGCTGTGGGCCTGTTAAACTCCTCTCTCTTGAATCCCAACCCCATAAGCACCCTCTCTGCCTGAGAATGTGGAGGCTCGCTCTCCATAATGGCAACCTTATCCTGCAGATTATTCAACTCTACTATCAGATTATTGTATGAGGCTGATTCATAGTCTGTTCTCTGTGCAAGCAGGCTGCTTACCTCATCAATTCTGCTCTGGAGCCTAAATAGCTCATCAAATGCCTTTAAGGTCTCATCAATTACGCTATGCTCCTTGGAATGTTCCATCTGTTGAGGCAGATAGCCAATCCTCTGCCCCTTTGAGACCACCACCGCTCCCGATGTAGGAAGCGCCTGCCCAAGTATCACCTTCAGCAGAGTAGATTTGCCTGCACCATTCTTACCCACTAGCCCAATCTTCTCATTATCACCAATATGCAAATTGATATGATCTAAAAGAGTAAAAGCCCCCCAAGAAACCGTAAGTTCATTTATCGCAATCATATACCACTACATTTCTATAACTCAACTATCCGCAGGCTTTTTGCGGCACATTAGTATGCTGATTTCATAAAGCAGGTAGAGGGGAACTCCTACGGCTATCAGGGTAAAAGGATCTCCGGTTGGGGTAATTATGGCTGCAAGTATAAGTAAGACTACAAAAGCGTGCCTACGGTACTTCTTTAGAGTATGTTTATAAAGCAGGCCGAGTTTTGATAGCAGGGCTGCAACTGTAGGAAGCTCAAACACTATCCCCATAATCAAAATCAGAGAAAAGAAGGTTGATATGTAAGATTTTAGAGATATTTGATTATCAACCTCTTCCAGAACTTGATAAGTTCCGAGAAATCTGAGTGTGAGTGGAAAAAGCAGATAATAACCAATAAGAACTCCGGCATAGAAAAATATAGCAGCAAAGGAGAATGCTCCTACTGCCGCCTTTCTCTCTCTTGCATAGAGAGCCGGGCTTACAAAGGTCCAAAGCAGGTAGAGTATTACCGGAGTGCAGACAACCAACGCAAAATAGAAGGAGGTGCTGATATGAATGAAAAACTGTGCCGGCAGGTCTATATTTATGACTTTCAGGTTGAATGGCTCAAGCTCCGGACGCCCCATCTCCCTCATAAGATAGTTAGCCATTCTGTAGAGAGGGAAGCTATCTTTTGTAGGGGCAAAAACTATAGAGAATATAAAATCTTTGAATAGGAAAAAGATTATGGCAACACTAAAAAGGATAAGAGCTGAGCGAAAAACAACTCTCCTCAGCTCATCCAGATGTTCCCAAAATGTCATATTTCTCTCTGCCACTTCTCTCTCCAATGGGTTAAGGATTATTTAGTTAATATCCTTTTTTATATCGTTGATAGTTTTATTTACTTCCTCGTCTTTTATCTCGCCTTCAACCTCTTTCATACCCTCCTTAAAGCTCTTTACACCCTTGCCGAGCCCCTTCATTAGTTCAGGAATTTTTCTCGCACCAAAGAGCAAAAGAATAATAAATAGTATTATAAGAATCTCCCCCCAACCCAAGCTACCAAAAATAAGAAGTGTATTCATATCCTTTCTTTTAATTGTTGATTAAACTTTTCCCAAAATTACAATTTTTTCTCACCATTTGTAAAAAATGGGGCAATCTTTTCTGCAAACAGCTGCGGCACTCTTACCGGCCTGCGTGTAACAGAATCTATAAACCCCACAGTAACAGTACCATAGCATATCAGTTCATCTTTCTGATTAAATATCTGTTGCTCCAATACAATTTTTGCAAGCGGCTCCCTATTTACGGTTGTTACTATTTTCAAACTATCGCCCATATAGGCAGGAGCTTTGTAAGATATCTCCACCTTAACTACAGGAAGCATAACTCCGGCCCTCTCCAAAACCTCAATCGGAATACCAAGCTCTTTCATCATCTGATTGCGTCCGCACTCAAAGTAGCGCAGATAGTTGGAGTGGTGTACTATGCCCATAGTATCTGTCTCATAGTACCTTACATCTAAAGTATATTCTGTTTTGAACATAAATGCAAAATCTTAAATAAGTATCTTATAGGCTTTTGTTGCGTTGCCTTTTACGCAATCTCAATAGTGCTTCCGTAGGAACTATCAGCAAAAAACTTACAACTGCTATCATCAGCCATACCAAAGGGCTTAAAGGAATGGTCCTAAATAGAGCTCCTCCAAAGTTCACTATAACTATCTGCAACAGCAGAATAATTGAGGCTATAACAATAAAGGTCTTATTCTGCCCAAGCCCCTTAAGTATAGATTTTGATGTTCCGAATACCCTAACATTAAAGAGGTTCCAGAGTTGCATCATTACAAAAAATGTAAAGAATATTGTTAGATACAAAGTACTCATTCCGCTACTCGGATGGAGAATATCTTCATATTTTAGAAAAAACAAGCCGGCCGCAAACATAAGAGTGCCATAAAGCAAAATGCCTTTCATCATCCGTTTGGTAACGATAAAATCTCTGCTGCTACGCGGTCTCTCTCTCATAACCTCACTATCAGATGGTTCACTTGCAAGGGCAAGCGCAGCCAAAGTATCCATTATAAGGTTAATCCACAATATCTGGGTAATTGTGAGCGGAAACTCCTCATTCAAAATAAGCGGTCCGGCAAGAGCTGTAAGCAGAGCCGCCACATTTACTGTAAGTTGGAAGTAGATAAATCGCTGTATGTTATGATAGATAGACCTCCCCCACTCAATTGCTGTAACAATGGTGGAGAAGGAATCGTTAAGCACAATAATATCACTACTCTCCTTTGCCACAGATGTTCCACTGCCCATAGCTACTCCCACATTTGCATAGTTAAGTGCAGGAGCGTCATTGGTACCATCGCCCGTAACTGCCACAATTTCACCGCTTTTTTGCAACAGCATAACCAGTCTCATCTTATCTGTGGGGCGTGCCCTGCTCATAACCTTAATTCTCTTTGCTGCCTCCATAGCCTCTTCCTCATTTAGCGCAGCAAACTCTTCTCCTGTAATCGAGTTAAGTTCAAGAGTATCGCCATTGTCCCAAATTCCGCACTGGCGAGCTATCTCAATTGCTGTTTTTGAAGTATCTCCGGAGACTATCTTTATATCTATTCCGGCAGAGGCACATTTTTGCACAGCATCTGCAACATCTTCTCTTATAGGATCTTGTATGGCCACAAAACCGCAATAATTTAGGTTTTGAAGCATAGTTGCCCACTCTTGCTCCTCCATTGTACCTAAATCAAATGAGCCATCTAACTCCTTAAAGGCAAAGGCAAGACACCTCATACCCTTCTCCCAGTTTCTATTCAAAGTCTCAAGTTCGCTCTTTTTATCTTCCTCAGCGATAGCACAACTTCTAATAACAATTTCAGGCGCACCTTTCATAAAGAGATACCTCTTACCACCTGTCTTTGAGATAGTTGCCATATATTTGCGTTGAGAAGAGAAAGGTATTTTGGCCTCAATTACAGCCTCTTTTCTTAATTGCCGATAGCTATACCCTTTCTCTTTGAGGTAATTAAGCAAAGCTCCCTCTGTGGGGTTGCCAATTATATGTTCGCCATCTAAGAAAGCTGTGCTATTTATTGCCATACCATTGGCTATAGTATCATCTATTACTCGCGATGAATATACCACACTCATCTTATTGAGAGTAAGAGTGCCTGTCTTATCTGTGCAAATTACGGTAACCTCCCCCATTGTCTCACAGGCGTGCATCTTTCTTACCAGAGCATTTTGGCGAGTCATTCTTCTCATACTATATGCAAGGGAGAGAGAGATACTCATTGGAAGCCCCTCCGGCACAGCCATAACAATAAGTGTTATTGTAAATATCAGCAATCTGAGAATATGGGTAAGATTATCTGCAGTAAATTGTAATCCGATTGTTCCATTGGCAAGCTCAATAATCAGCAATATAAGAAAGGTCATTCCCGATATTAGCATACCGGCCTTCCCTATCTTGTAACC
>CADBUS010000155.1 GCA_902797895.1 uncultured Bacteroidia bacterium
CTCTAACCACGCATTTATTTCAGAACCGGTTCTACGGTGTAGCCCATCTTGCGCAATTGGTTAATAAGTCCGTTCTCTCCGACTAAGTGGCCTGCTCCAACGGCAACAAGAGTAGGATGCCCTCCAGGTCCTTTATGTTCTTTCAAATGTTTATTTTGCAGATACTTATCTAAAATCACAATCCACTTCTTGTTTCTCTCCTTTAGTATTGTGCGTGAGAGTTTTGGATCCATTTTCTCCCATTCATCAAAGTATTGTTCTATCTTCGTTAATTGTTGTTTGGAGTAAAACCAAATAAACTTATCATTAGTGGCAGTAATAGAGTCTTTATTTTTCAAAACAGATAAAAGATTTTCTGCCTGTTTTTCCAACGGCTCGTTAATTTTTAGAATATCTATATATATCCATTTCTCTTGATCATCAAAAGATTCCATATAGCCTATAGATAAACCACGACTCTCTCTCGCTTTTTTTTCGATATATCTGTCAAGTCCGATTCCACTCTTATCAAAGAGTCCCAATTTACTGGTAGATGGCGTTAGAGCTATAATAAAAGCCAACATATTGGGCTTGATTTTTATAGAATCCAACATTTGAGTCTTTAGGGTTTTAGTAATAAATTCGTAATCTTCTGCACTATATAACACTTTATATGTAGTATCTTCTGGCATCTCAGTCATAGCTATATAACGAGAATCTATAGTGGAGCTAAGGGGTGTTTCAATATATACTTTATTTATTTTGTTGAAAACCCTATCAAATCCTTTAACTTCTTTTAGAAAATTGGGGCTGAAAAGATGGTGAGTACCAAATAGATATGAGGTATCTTTAAGACCTTTACCACTGATGCTCCAAAGTAGAGTATCATTAGGATTGTGACTTATGGATTGATTGTTCTTGCATTCCGCTGAAATTGCCGCTATAACTATTGCAACAGATAATATCAATTTTCTCATACTATAATTGTTTATTACTTTATCAGAGTAGAGTATTTTCCAAAGATAGGAATTCAGAAAAATTTTTCAAAATCTATTTTTGATGAGCTCTACCTTCATATTTACTTGTTCTTTATCGTATAAATTTTCGATAGAGATTGTTTTGTAATAAGTACAAAATATTATAACGTGAATTGGAAATTTTATTGCTTCAAAGTTTCAATAAATCTATTGCTAAAGGGTAAATTTTACCGGTACAATCTTAAGATTGTCAAAATCTGAGGGTTATGGAGGTCAATTGTACTCATTTGCTTGCAAAAGGGGCAGGTGGGGTTATAGATTTGCCGCAGATTTAACAAGGCACTTTATGAAACAGAAGAAAAAGCTATTTTGGGGTTGCGTCCTATCTCTTATTGCGCTATTGCTGCTTCTTATTGGTAATAAGGCAGATGCGCAGAACATTTCAATATCTACAAATATGGGGCAATGGCTCTGCTTTGGCACTGCCAATATTGAGGCCGGTTTTCCTGTAGAACGCCATTTCTCTTTGCATGCAAAAGGAGTTTATAATCCCTTTACATTTGGAGAGGAGGCGAATAGTAAGTATTACAAAAGAGTTGGAGTTGCCTTAGGCACAAGGTATTGGCCTTGGTTTGTAAATTCCGGCTGGTTTATGGAGGGGGATTTGGCTTGGACCAAATACTCCTTTGGCGGCATATTCACAGAAAAGTCCTATGAGGGGGATGCATACGGGGCGGTTTTGGGTGGTGGTTACGCCCTTATGCTCGGTAAAGGTTTCAATTTGGAGATGGGGCTTGGAGCATTTGCAGGAGTTAAGAGTTTTACCAAGTACTCGTGTGTTAAATGTGGCAAGGTTGAGGGCAAGGGTACAAAGTTCGCTCTTGCTCCTGCCGATGTTCTTTTGCGTGTAAGATTTTTGTTTTAAGCTCTTTGTGTATGATAAGCAAAATTTTTTATATCTGCTCGCGATATGGTTTTCCATATTTTTTTGTGCTGCTTGTGCTTTTGGTGATAGTGGCCTTAAATAGTTGTATTCAGAGCAAAAAGATGGCACAACTTAAAGCAAATGAGCTAAATCCGCAGCTCTCTCTCTTTACGGAGCAGGGAGTGAAACCATACGGAAAATTGGAGATTTTACAGCCTGATACATCGGTTGTAGATGAGCAGTTGGTGCTTCACGCGGTAATGAATGACGGTCAAGGAGAGGTAATGGCAAGCGGAACTCTCTCTCCCGTAGTTGTAAGTGCAAAGTTTAAGAATCTTGCAGAACGCCAAGGCAAGGTGCAGATAGCCTTTGATGTGTGTGTGCCTGAGAGTTTGCAGGATAGAGAGTGGCAAGTGAGAATTGCACCCAAACTGAAATGGGGGAGAGATTCGCTGCTGTTGGATAAGATATTTGTAACAGGCAAAGATTATCTCAACTCCCAGGAGAGAGGCTATGCGAAGTATAGGAAATACCTGAGTGGAATAATACCGGATTCGGTAGATTTTGTAAAGGCTTTTGGTTACTTGGGGCTACTTAAACACTTTACACACAGGAATATAGAAAATAACGAGTTTGGAGCTTCCTACGAGGAGGCAATAGCCTATTATATAAAGCATTGGCTTGTAAAGAGCAATGCCCGTAAGAAGGCAAAGCTGGCGGAGGTTTTCCGTAAATGTGTAAAGCAGCCCTATATTAAAGATGGGGTAAGATTGGATACAATAATAATGCAACCTAATGGCGATTTGCACTATATGTATCTGCAGGATGTTGCTGTTAAAAGGGATATGAAAAGCCTTAATTTGAGCTTTGACGGTGGTGTCTATTCTTGGGGAGAGCAGATATACAACTTTCCTGAATCTGAGCCGCTTACCTACTACATAAGCTCAATAACCCAGTTTGCCGACTATAGGCCGCTCTACCTGTTGGAGAGGGAGAAAAAAAATATAGTTCTAAAGACTATGGCTTTTATAGAGTTTGAGGTTGGCAAGTGGGATGTGAGAGAAAATCTCTCCTCAAATATAGATGAAATTGCAAGAATAAAGGCCAATCTCGATTCTCTTAAAACAAATACCATCTTTGCTGCTGACTCTGTTATAATAACTGCATCCTGCTCTCCGGAAGGTAGTTACGCGTTCAATACGGAACTTGCTAAAAAGAGGGGAGAGGCCATAACAGACTACTTTGCAAAATATTTTGAAGCCTCCTCTTTGGGAGTGAAATTCCTATACGATTATGTACCTGAGAATTGGGAGCTGCTTAAGGAGTATATCTTGGCAGATGGCAGAGTGATTGAGAAGGAGCAGGTGCTTAAAGTTTGGGAGATTGAGGATGTGGACGAGCGTGAGGAGGCTCTTTCTAAATGCAAAGATTACAGATATATACGCCAAAGTCTCTATCCACTTTTGAGAAAAACAGATTTTAAGTTTACTCTGCACAGAAAGAGAGCTACCGATGTAATGGTGCAGACCTCTGATATTGATGCCGAGTATCTGAAAGGGCTTGAGGCGCTTAGAGAGAGAGATTTCAAAAAGGCAATTGAACTGCTGCGGCCATACTCAAACATAAACACTGCAATAGCCTATATGTGTTTAGATTACAACAACTCTGCACTGAATATACTCCAAACTTTGGAACAGACTGCAAATGTGAAATATATGACAGCTCTGCTCTATGCCAGAATGGGCAATGCCAAGGCAGCGGCAGACTATTACCTGAGCTCAATAAAAGATGAGCCAAAGCTACGTTTCAGAGCCGCGCTTGATCCTGAGATGAATAACTTATTCACTAATTTTTATAACTAAAACAACATTAAGATGATGAAGAAGATTTTTTTGGCTGCAATGGCTATTGCTCTATTAGCAAGCTGCAGCAAAAGTGATGTAGAGGAGGGTAATAATCTCCCGGTAAGTGGAGAGGCTGTTCTCTCTTTGAATGTTGCTACTCCTAAAGTTTCCACAAAGAATGAGGGGCCTCACAATGAGGATTATAGCCGTTTAGATGCCATTAAGGGCCTGGATATTTTTGTATTTAAGGAGGATGGCTCGCTCGATACCTATCTTAAAGTTCCATCAAATAAAACCGCTATAAAAGATAGTCTGGCAAATATAAAGATTTCTGTAACTCCCGGAATAAGAAGTATTTATGCGGTGGCTAACTCTAAGGTGGATAATTGGCAAGGGGTTACTACATACGAAAAATTCTCTAAGATGAGTGCAAACTTGAGCAATGAGAATTTTGATAACTTTACAATGATAGGCAATGTTACTCAGACCATAGAATCCTCAAAAAACATAACTATAAATCTTGAGAGATTGGTAGCAAGAGTGGTGGTAAAAAGTGTAACCACAGCATTTGACAAAACTCCTTTTGACGGCTACTCATTGGATTTTGCAAAGCTATATCTTGTTAATGTGGTTGGAAACAAGAGCTTTATAGGAGAGGAAGTGCTCCCTAAACAGATTCTGAACTATAAGGAATATAAAGAGAGCGATTGCCAATCTTTGGGAATGACAGCTTGCCTATATGAAAGCATTTCAAACAGAATAGATGACTCCAATCCCTACATACATTCGCACTATTTCTACTGTTATGCAAATACACTTCAGAATGAGACAAACTCCGAGCGTTTTACGCGCCTTGTCTTGGAGGCTTCTATAAATGGCAAGAAATACTACTATCCGATAAACATTAACAGAGAAGGATTTGGTTGGAACTCCTCAATAGACCATAAGGGGATAAAGAACAACACATCTTACGAGTTTAATATAGTAATATCAAGATTGGGTGTGGATTCTCCAGACAAGGCATTGGATCTCAAGTCTGTAACTCTCTCTGCAGTGGTAGATGACTGGGGTAGGGCCTCCTCTTTTGACCTCAATTTTTAATCTCTTGTTATGAAAGGAACTCTCTATATACTATTACTGCTATCCTTTGTTGCGGTCACTTCCTGCAGCACCATATTTGAGGATAGAAGCAAGTGCCCAAGTGCTTTGGTACTGGATTATAGCTCGGCAGATGAGAGGGTTAAGAGTGCCAATGTCTGGATAATAGGCTCAAACGGGGAGCTGCTGCACAGAAGGGATATTACGGAGAGTAGTTTAAGGCTCAAAGATATTTATAGTGTGGCAAGGGGAGAGACGCTCTGTTATGTGTGGGCAAATATAGGGAGTTCTACTCTTTGCAATATGGAGTATTCCTCCTCCGCAAAGCTGATAAATGCAGGGAGCGGCCTTGCAGACTCCCTATACCTATACAGAGCAAATGTGGTTGTAAACAGAGATACTCTCTTTGTGAGGGTGGAGCCGTCAAAGATGTATGCCAATATATACATTAGCTATAACTCCTTTTTTGAGGGCGATAGGGTTGTAGCCAAACTCTCCTCACCATACGGAGCCTTTGCGCTGGATGGCACTCCGCTAATGGAGCAGCTAAGATGCGAGAGGGTGGCGCATACTCCTAAAGAGATGCTAAGGCTTTTGAAACCGGCAGATTACTCCGGTATAGGGATAGAGTTTACCTACACTCCAAATGGTGGCGCACCAATAGGGTTGAAGTATGATTTGGGGAATTGGCTCAGCAGCACCAAGTACGATTTGGGGCAGATGAAGGATATCTATATTGAGATAGATTTATCGAGCTTTAGCGCATTTATAACAACAGACAAATGGAAGATAGTGCCCGATTTCGATATTCTTTTTTGAGAAAAGGCGGTTGCCGTAACTACTCTTTGATAGAGGCTGTTATGGTATAGATATTATCTCCCTTATAGTAATACTGCTCCTTAAGGTTGAATGGGGCAACTTTCACACTCTTTGGGGCATCCATTCTTTTAAGGAATTTTTTGAGGTTCTCGTTCCTGCTCTCGGCAAGGGCGAGAATCTCTTCTTCCATAACTCCGGGATTCTGTTTTAGAATTTTATTCAGATATAGGAACTGCCTAAACTCATACTCTGCCTCAGGCTTCTCCTTGGCAAGCTCTATAATCTTTTCTAACTTAGTATATTGCACAAGGTCTATATCATCTTTGAATGGCTCTATTTTTAGCTCTTCCAAATTCTCGGATGCTGCAAATATGGAGCCTATTGCCCTAAAAGGAGCGGTGGAAACTCTCTTTATAGCATTAAAGAAAGCCTTGGTTATCAGCTTTCTGTAGTTGTATTCCGGATTATCTGTATCTCCCTCAACAGTAAAGTTGAGCTTCATCATACCCTGCTTGTTGGTTAGCAGATATACTCCCAATTTAAGCGGTACATCATATAGCGGCTTCCCCCTTTTCTTACCGAGCTTGGGCTTATAGACCTGCATAGAGTTAGTGCCGCTAATCTGCTTATTGATAATGGAGTAGCTGGCCTGTAAATTCATTACTCCTCTCTCTATTTTATAGCCTGTATAGTAGGATGAGTAAGGAGAGAAATCTTTCAGCCCCATATTTTTGGCATTAAGGGTAAGGGCTATCTGATTCATTTTGTTAAAATCGCTCTGCCAGCTCATATCTATCTCTGCAGCATTACCTGCTATCGCCTTAATCTCTATCTTGTTCTTTTCTGTAAGCGAGAAATTGTTGCAGCTGGCCTCAATCTCGCTGATGGCATACTCAAATCCGCCATCAATAAGCTCATCTTTAATATCAATCTTGCCGTTTGTTATATGCAGCTTATTGATATTCAGTGCCATATTTTGAAACAGATATTCTTCATCGCCACTCTGCGTCTGTTGCTCATCTTCTTCATTCAAATCTTTTATAAGGAGACTGAGATTGAGGGTGCTGTCTTTGTGGCGTACTATTTTTGCGTATGGGGAACTTATGTACAGATGCTCCATACGGGCATAGTGTTTACCCACATTAAGCCCGGATATATAGGCAGTTACACTGTCTGCCGCAAATATCTTTTTTCCGTCGCTATCTTTGAGCAGGCTCTTTACACACTCAACATCTCCCTTTATTGTGGATTCTGCAATATGGCGGCTGTCTCCAACAATGGTAAGGTTTGCGTTTATCTCTCCCTCTGCCTTACTGACATTCAGATACTCTTTCAGATAGGGGAGTATTCCATCTACTCCAAACTTTTGCAGTTGCACTTCGAGCTTAAAGAGATTCTTGCTGTTGTACTCCATTTTGGCCCTGAGCTCTCCACTCTCTGCAAATTTTAGCTTAATGCCGGCATCGCCCTCTCTTTCGGTTGGGGAGATTTTGGGAATATCAACTCCTATCTTGTTGAGCTGTATTGTTTTGCCGCTCTGCCTATCGTGATATTTAAGAGAACTGTTGGCAATCTCTATATTTTTGAGCAGCACCTTCCATTTGTTGGCGGAGTTGTTGGATTGATTGAATTTTTCAACAATGTCTGAAAAATTGTAGTTGTTGCCATCTTGCTCAATTGATATATTGAGGGCGTTGAATCTTAGCCTGTTAAGCTCCAAGCGACTGCTTGCCAAAGCGGCTACGCTAAAATTAAGGCGCATATCTGCAAAATCGGCAAAGGGGGTAAGAGCA
>CADBUS010000156.1 GCA_902797895.1 uncultured Bacteroidia bacterium
CAGCTTCCTTTAGTATTACACTGCCCTTCAGTCGCAACTTCGCAAACAGCACAGCTCCCATCCTTGACTAGCCGACAAGCGGATGTCTGCGGCTGGGACTGTGCTGCTCTGCTCTACTCTACTCTGTCATTCTGAGCGTTAGCGAAGAATCTATAAGGGTATTTACACATATAGGATTATACATTCATAGACTCTTCGCGTTGCTCAGAGTGACAGGAAAGCTCAGAGTGACAGGAAAGCTCAGAGTGACAGAGAGCTTCAGAGTGACAGGAGGAAGCGTGAATGACAGGGGCGTTCAGAATGAGTGGATACGTAGGAGTTTTTTGCCTTCAAAGAATGGCTCCGGCAGCCAACGGATAATATCTTTTGCCTCAACGATAGTGGGGCTGAAACGGTTTTTTGTGGCTGCGGCTTGAATCTCTTGCGCTATGGTATCGCCACCTTTGAGGTAGAGTATGGAGTTGGTGTATTTGCCTTTAACCCAAGGGATAAAGTTATCTAAAGAGGTTACAGCGCGGCTTACTATAAAATCAAATTTATTGCATCTTGCAATAAGATTATTATTCTGCGGCGCGGCTTTTACGACCTTTTGAGGCTCAATATCCTCTGCTCTGGAGTGCAGGGCAATAACATTATTCAGCCCTATCTGATTGCATATTCCTTCCACTACTCTTATTTTCTTGCCAATTGAATCTGCAAGTACAAAGGTGGCGTTGGGATAGTATATGGCAAGCGGAATGCCGGGGAAGCCTCCGCCTGTACCCACATCCATTATGATTCCGCGTTCAAACTCTGCCTCTAAGTGGCTATGCTGCAGATATTTTACAATGGCGAGTGAGTGTAGTACGTGATGCAGATAGAGATTGGGAATATCTTTGCGGCTGATTACATTTATCTTGCTGTTCCAACTCTCATAGAGCGGTGCGAGTCTCTTAAACTGCTCTATCTGATTTGATGTAAGCTCTTTGAAATATGTTAGAATATGCTCCATCTGCCTCTATTTTTTTGTTACTCCCTTTGCCTTGCGGGCGCGCTTTTGGGCTAACGGATTGTCTTTGAGTACCTCTGCAAGTTGATTCTTGCCTCTGTTCACCCTTACCTTAACCGTAGAGAGCGATATTTTAAGTTTGGTGGCGATCTCATCTAAGGCGTAATCTTCTATGTATAACAGCATTACATCTTTGTATATTGCAGGCAGGCAGTTTATGGCCTCCATAGCCTTTTCTATCTGCTGGCTCCCTATAAGGTTATCTTCAGGAGAATCGTTGCTAAATATACGAGAGAGTTCCTTGTTGTCTGAATCTGTGGATACGGAGTTGTTTATACTATTCTTACTCCTTCTGAACGAGTCTGTTATACAATTTTTGGCTATGCGGTATATCCAAGTTGTGAACTTGTATTTGCTATCATATCTGCCTATATTCTGAAAGGCTCTGTGAAAGGTCTCTATACAAATATCTTCCGGCTCCTCCGATACCTCTCTCTGGGTTTGAGAAATCTTTACAATATAGGTCATAAGACTATTGTGATACCTCTCAAAGAGGCAGGTAAAAGCATTCTGCTCTCCTGCCTGGGCCATAGAGATTAACTGAGCATCGCTCAGGCGGATAAAGAGTTCCATTCTTTTTTTAGTGCGATTCGAGCCAGTTTTTGCCATAGTTGCAATCTGCAATCAGTTTAACATTCAAGTCTGCAACGCTCTCCATCTCCTGCTTGGCGATCTCCATAATAATCTCCCTCTCTCCTGCAACAACATCAAATACAAGCTCATCGTGTACTTGTAGAATCATCTTGCTTTTAAGAGCCTGTTTTTTAATCCTTTTCCACACATTTACCATAGCTATCTTTATGATGTCTGCCGCGCTGCCTTGCAACGGAGCATTTATGGCGTTGCGCTCATTGAACTTGCGCACCGTATTGTTGCGCGAGTTTATACCGCTGAGGTATCTTCTTCTGCCATAGAGAGTTTCCACATATCCTCTAATTTTTGCCCTCTCGATAGTCTCCTCTATATATGCTTTTACGCTTGGATAGTTCTTAAAATATGACTCAATAAACTCCTTGGCCTCCTTTACCCCTATATCCATTCTCTCTGCCAGCCCGAACGGAGATATGCCGTAGATTATTCCAAAATTCACTGTTTTAGCCTTGCGGCGCTGCGCCTCTGTAACGCTCTCAATATCTGTATTAAAGAGCTTGGCAGCAGTGGCGGTATGTACATCTTTTCCGCTATTGAAGGCCTCAATCAGATGGGCATCTTGGCTGAAATGAGCCATAAGCCTCAGTTCTATTTGCGAGTAGTCTGCAGATACTATGTAACCATTCTCATCAGAGGGAACAAATGCCTTTCTAATCTCCTTGCCTCGCTCTGTTCTAACAGGTATATTCTGCAGGTTAGGATTAGTGGAGCTAAGTCTGCCTGTGGCCGTAAGTGCCTGATTAAATGTGGTATGTAGCTTACCATCCTTGCGGCTTATTATCATTGGCAGAGCATCTATATAGGTGGAGAGGAGCTTTTTAAGATTTCTGTACTCTAAAATCTCCTCAATTATAGGGTGTTTGTCTGCCAAAGTTTTGAGAGTCTGCTCATCGGTAGGGTAGTTGCCTCTCACGCTTTGCTTCATATCATCCACTATCTTCAGCTTCTCAAACAGCAGTATTCCAACCTGTTTGGGAGAAGAAAGATTTACCTGAGGGGTTTGTGCCAGCTCCTTTGCCTTGGCCTCTATCTCCTCCATCTGCTTTGTGAGAATTTTGCTGTATTGGGCAAGATGCTCGGTATCTATCTTAACCCCCTGTAGCTCCATATCTGAGAGTACTTGTATAAGTGGCATCTCAACAGAGTTGTAGAGCTGCTCTCCCTTCTGCTCTTTTAGAGTATTCAGAAGCGTGTGTTTAACTCTTTGATAAAGAGCGCACTCTATGCTCTTGCCCTCTATCTTATTCTCTCTGTTCTCCTGCTTTTTGGCCATAGCAAAGAGGTCAAACGGTGCATCTTTCTCCTCATCGTCTGAGTAATCTGCTCCTAATTTTACCGTATCTATATTGAGTGTACTCTGTATAATGAAATCAGATGTATGGCTGAGCTCCGGATTTACAAGGTAGTGCATAAGCTGAATATCATACAGCTCGCCTTTGCATATTATTTTGCCCTGTTGCCTGAGTTTGTTTATTGCAAGTTTTATGTTGCAGCCAATCTTGGCAATGGAGCTATCTTCCAATAGCTTCTTAATCAGCAGATAATCTGGGTTGCTCTTAATTTTTGAAAGCTCTTTGCAGAGGAATCTTTTAGCTGTTATATGCTCTTTTGCACACCCCTCTACACTGCTTTCTGCGTTGGCCTTCTCTTCTATTGCAATGGTGAGTATCAGGGCACCCTCCACAGGCATCTCCACAACCAACTCTCCAGCCTTGGCAGCCTCTTGTATAATCTGTTCAATTTCTGCATCTTCCACCGTTACATCAGGCCCGTCTGCAACACTCTCCAAAGGGCTCGGCATAGGCTCTTGCTCAGACGGTTGCTGCTCCTGCGGTGTATCAGAAGGTATGTCGGTAGCCGGCTCCGGCCACATATAGCTCTCATCTTCCGCTTGTTGATGCGTTTGCTGTTGTGCTTGCTGCTGTTGCTGTTGCAGCTGTGCTTGCTGTTCCGGCTCTACTTTAGGCAGCAGTTTTTTTAGCGTGCGGAACTCATATTTCTCAAATACCTCATTAGTAACTCTATCTGCAGAGACCTGGATTGTAATATCTTGGCGAGTTACAGGAATCTCTACATCGGTCTTTATTGTAACAAGGAACTTGCTCATTTTGAGCATCTGCTCTGCATTTTTTATCTTCTGCTGCATATTTTCGGGCAACTCGCCAATATGGTCAAGCAACCCCTCTACGCTTCCATATTTTGAGATAAGTTTTTTGGCTCCAACTTCTCCCACTCCCTTAACCCCCGGCACATTGTCTGCGGCATCGCCCCAAATAGAGAGTATATCTACCACCTGCTCAGGTTTTTGTATATTGTACTTTGCACACAAATCTCCTGCTCCAATTATTTGAGCCTCTGCGCTTCCTCCCTTTGTGAGCTTGTATTGGAAGATGTTGCTTTGGAGCAGCTGCCCAAAATCCTTATCCGGAGTAACTAAATATACACGAGTATTATCATCTGCCCAACTCTTTGCCATTGTGCCAATTACATCATCTGCCTCAACTCCCTCAACCATAATTACCGGTATTCTCATAGCTTGCAGAATCTCTTTAAGTGGCGGCAACGATTCTATCACAAGCTCCGGAGTAGGGGGGCGGTTGGCCTTATACTCGGGGAAGATTTTGTGGCGGAATGTTTTTACGTGAGAATCAAAGGTTACGGCAATATGGGTAGGATGCTCTTTGTTAATGAGTTCGAGCACCATTTTTGTAAATCCGTACAGTATGGAGGTATTAACCCCCTTTGAGTTTATAAGAGGGCGTGTCATAAATGCGTAATACATTCTGAACACCTGGGCGTGGCCATCTATAAGAAATATCTTATCCATTGCTTCTCTACTTTTAGCTCCACTTGGGGCGTTGAATTAGGCGCTTTTATATGTTGTCTTCTGCTCTCCACTGAGCGTAGGAGTTCTCGGTCTCCCATAGCTTTACACTCACAAGGCTCACCTTTTCAGGGAGTTCTTCCATTATCAACTTGGCAAAATGAGCAACAAGATTCTCGCTTGTTGGCTGAAAATCGGTTACTATTGTATTTCCGTATGCGTGGCTTATCTGCTCCATAAGAAGGGCATCTTTGCTCAGCACAAGAGCGTGATCGTATCTCTCTATTATACGGCTATTTACAATCTTTTTAAGATCTGTAAAATCTATGACCATCCCATTTTTGGGACTATTATTACTCTCGATAGGCTCACCCTTTACGGTTACCTCCATCTTGTAGGAGTGGCCGTGTATATGGCTGCATTTGCCATCGTATCCCTTTAAGGCGTGTGCCCCCTCAAAGTTGAAGCGTTTTGTTATCCGTATTACTGCCATACTCTATTCAAATGTAAAGCTCATCTTTTCTTGGTTGAATTTAACCCCCTCAATGGAGAATATTTTATCTGCAACTCCTTTGTCTATAAGTTCTTGGGTTGCTCCGCAATAAAAGCCGTCATATCCCATAATCCATAGCCTGTTGCAGAGTTGCAG
The DNA here is from genome assembly GCA_902797895.1 of uncultured Bacteroidia bacterium. GTDB lineage: Bacteria > Bacteroidota > Bacteroidia > Bacteroidales > UBA932 > Egerieousia. Next base: position 5,173 of record CADBUS010000156.1, read on the forward strand.
AGCAAGTTGCAAATCGTGAGTAGAGAATATAATCAGCTTTCCCTGCTCCTTTGCAATCTCTCTCAGCATTTTTGTAATCTGATATTTGTTGGCAATATCCAAAAATGCGGTAGGCTCGTCCAACAATATAATTTCTGAGTTCTGCACAAGTGCCGCCGCTATAGTGGCGCGTTGGAACTCTCCGTCGCTGAGGCTTTTACATCTTCTTTGCCCAAAACTCTCAAGCCCAACAGCTGCAAGAGCCTCCTCTATGCGCTGCTCTTCCTCTCTGCCAAGGCTTCCCACCCAATTGGTGCGGAAATAGCTGCCCGTTGCAACAAGGTCTTTTACAGAGAGATACTCTGTGCGCTCAATAAGCGGAGTAACAAAACATACTGTTTTGCTCATCTGCTCTTTTGTAAGATATGCGGCCTCTTTACCGTTGTATAGTACTTGTCCGTTAGCTCCGTAGAGCGGCTCCAATGCGGCTATTGTTCTGAGCAACGTGCTTTTGCCTCTGCCGTTGGAGCCCAAAAGGGCAATAAGAGTTCCGCCCTGCTCGGCGGCAGTTATATTGCTGAATATTATTTTGCTGCCGTAGCCAAGTGTAAGATTTTTTATATCAAGTAGATAACCCATATTTATAGGCCGCGCTCTTAGGTGGCACTACTTTGATATAGCCTCTTTGGTATAGGTGTAAATGTTTGTGCCTCTCAATCCTACTTTTGCAATTTTGCCATCGGGAGCAAAGAGAATTATGTGCGGTATTCCTCTTATTCCGTAAGCCTTAACTGCAACGCTCTCTGTATTTACAATCTGCTCCCACTCTATCTTTAGTTCCTTGGCTGCTTTTTTGGTATCTGCAAGTTTATCGGAAACTGCTATGCTCAACACAGTTACCTTATCTTTAGGCAGCTTGTTGTAGGCCTCTCTTATGTATGGAATCTCATTTCTGCAAGGGCCGCACCAAGAGGCCCAGAAATCTGCAATAACCCATTTGCCCTTGCCTACATAGTCGCTTAGCGATACTTTGCTATCGGGATTAGAAGGCTCTTGCAAAACGGTAAAATCTACAAACATATCTCCCTCTTTAGGAGCGTTTTGTGCGTTCATTTTACAAACGGACAAAATAATGGCGCAGAATGTAACTGCGTAAAATGCGAACTTTTTCATATAACTGTTTTATTTCGGTTATCGTTTCTTTATTATTGTCTGAATTTGGCAGCCTGTGCGGCAATAAACTCTTTATCTTCAAAATAGTTGATTTTCATAGCCCTGCGCACATCGCTAAGAGTTTGCGCGGCCACTTGACGAGCCTTTTCGCTTCCCTCTTTGAGCATCTGATATACAGCCGGAATATCTTTTTCAAACTCCTTGCGCCTTGCTCTCATTGGCTCAAGCTCTTGGCTTATAATCTTTTCTAAAAACCTCTTTACTTTTACATCGCCAAGGCCGCCCCTCTGATAGTGGGCCTTTAGCTCATCCAAATTGGCGTAATCCGGCCAAAAATCCTTAAAATGAGTATCGTTACAAAAGGCATCGAGATAGGTAAATACACAGTTGCCCTCCAGATGGCCAGGGTCGTTTACGCTCACGTGGAGCGGATCTGTGTACATTCCCATAATCTTTTTGCGAGTCTCTTCTGCGCTCTCGGCCAGATAGATACAGTTACCCAAAGATTTAGACATCTTAGCCTTGCCGTCTATGCCTGGCAATCTGTGGCAGGCATTGTTCTTTGGCAGCAAAATCTGAGGCTCCACCAAAGTGTTGCCATATATGCTGTTGAACTTGCGTACAATCTCCACAGTTTGCTCAATCATAGGCTTTTGATCATCGCCTGTTGGTACAATGTTGGCTTTGAATGCAGTAATATCAGCTGCCTGTGAGATAGGATAGGTAAAGAAGCCAACAGGCAGGCCGCTACCAAATACTCTTTCTGCTGTTTTACTCTCACTCTCATTGTACTCATCTTCAAGAGAGTGGGGGTCTTCTAAAGGAGAACGGTTGCTTTTCTCTTTCTGAAAACCTCTCTGGGCAATCTCGCTCTTAACGGTAGGGTTCCTCTGCAACCTCGCCACCGTAACAAGGTTCATATAGTAAAAAGCCAACTCGGTAAGTTCCGGTATCATACTCTGTATAAAGAGAGTAACCTTGGCCGGGTCCAATCCTGCAGCAAGGTAGTCGAGTGCAACCTCAACAATATTCTCACGCACCTTATCGGGATTATCAAAATTGTCTGTAAGTGCCTGTGCGTCTGCAATAAACACAAACATTTGCTTGTAGTCCATTGAGTTCTGCAACTCCACTCTCCCCTTTAGAGAGCCCACATAGTGCCCTATATGCAATTTTCCGGTAGGGCGGTCTCCTGTAAGAATAATTTTATCGCTCATAACTTACAAATATACTAAGAATATACTCATTCTGTAATCTTTACCCAAGATTTTATCAACACCATCTAAGAAACTCCCCATAGTTTTGTTTATCTCAAGTCAAAAGAGATAATCTTCTTTTAATGCTTATATTTGCAATATGATAACCGATTTTATAGATGTAACAAGAGGTTTCTGTACAGAAGAAGAATTTTATCCAAGTGTTAAGAAAAATGAATAGTTGATAAAGACAAGGATATTCCAAAAGTATATGAGCAGGTGGTGCGGGTTATATAGTTTTTCTGAGTAAAAGTTGGTATTATGAAAAAAATCTTTTTTATGAGTTTGCTTTTTTCTTTGGCGGTGATGGGTTTGGTAAAGGTTGAGGCTCAGAGCCGTAATTGGCTTAAAAGGTATGGTATAGATGTGAATAATACCAATCCTGTATTTACTCGCCCCGATAGGGAGAACGATTCAGACAGAGTGCAGGGTGCCGGCATTCATATGAATGATGGTGCAGCCTATAACCGCCGCTATTACACCTTTGGAGGGGAGTGGCACTATGAGCCAAAGCTGCATCTTTGTCAAGAAGAAGAGGCCGTGGCCGCACAGATTTTTGGGGCTTATAGCCCTTCTGGAAAGATTGAGACTCTTGGGCAGATTTTGAAATATGGCGTTATCCCTACAGACTTTGGGGCCATTGTAGCCTATAGGCACTGGGATGATAGCGGCAACGAGAGAGAGGTGCGCCACCACTATGCAACATTCAACCATAAGGGAGAGCTTATAGATGTCTTTTATGCAGGCAGTTCCGGCTGGATGAGCAGAGTGCTTATGGCAGAGCCGCACGGCCCATATACAGCCAAGCACAATTTTGGCGGCGGTAGTATGGAGTTTTCTGCAGACAACAAAACTCTCACAAAAACAGATTATTACTACTATACTCCCGAAGAAACCAACGGAAGTACAAAATGGGAGGATAGTACCATTTTCAATATCTCCCCTGAGGGCATCTTTTCTGTGGCATCGCACAAATCTTCCCATAAACCGGCAGTAAATGAGGAGGCGGATGAGCTATATCTTTTGGAAACTCTCCCACTCAGCGATAAAGAGGCTATTGCCAAGTGGAATGCCTTTGTAAAGCACGTATCTAAGAATGAGCAACTTAAAGATAGGCTCGCAAATGATATATTCAGGCTCTTTATAAGCCGCCGGCAGGAGTTTATGGCCTGGACAACAAAGCACAAAAACGAGAGCGTACTTATAGGAGCATTAAAACCCAGAATGGAACAGTTTGCTCAGCGATATGGTACCGGCAGTTTGCAGATGCTGTTAGAAAAATCGCTGATAGAGTGCAAAGATTCCGCTGTGCACAACTATTGGAGGAACCTAAAAACCATCCGCTCCATATTTGAGAGTTATTAGTGGAATGTATAGAGTGCGATTTAATAACCTATTTTTCTGCTACCTCCGCCGCTCTTGCCTCCAATGCTCTCCTCTTTGCAGAACTCTTTAATCTGCTCAAAAGCAACCTCTTGCCCCGATAACAGAGAAGCAATCGTTATCCTGCGCGCCACATTCTCTATCTGGCCTCCGGATAGATTGAAACTCTCTGCAAGAGTTTGAGCCTGCTCTTGACTAAGTTCTGGAAGCATAGATTTTAAGATTTTTGTTTTGGTAGAACTGTCGGGAGCAGTAAAGCAGACCTTGTATAAAAACCTGCGTTCAAAAGCTTTATCCAAATTCTCAGTAAGGTTTGTGGTGGCAATAAGAATCCCCTCTAAATTCTCCATCTCCTGCAAAATTATATTCTGAATGCTGTTCATTGTCTTATCGGCACTCCTTTCTGCTCCAACATAGCGTACTCCAAAAATGGCATCGGCCTCGTTAAAGAGCAGAATAGGGGTGCAGTTACTCTTTTCCACGCTCTTTCTGTACTCATCAAAAATACGCTTTATATTCTGCTCGCTCTCGCCAACCCAACAGCTCTTAATCTGGCTCATATCAATAAGATAAATATCTCTTTTACAACTTCTTGCAATTTGATATACGGTTTCTGTCTTACCCGTTACCGGGCTGCCATAAAAGAGGCAGTTAAATCCCGTTCTAAAACCCTTCTCTTTAAGGGAGGTTAGAATTGAGTTCAAACGCCTCTCCTCAAATAGGCTATATAGTTCTTTAACTCGCTCAGTAAGAGATGTATTATAAAATAGTGCCTTTTCTCTGATCTTCTCAAAAGCTATCCTATCTGCAGCCCTTACATCGGCCTCATTCTTTTTAACGGCTCCTCCCACATCCTTAAAAATCTCATCTTTAATCTCGTCTTTGATATGAAAATAATCTTTGCTGCCCATATCAAAAATAGAGCTGAAATTAGAGGGCTCTATTATATTCTTCTGTTGCAAAATCAATTTTTTGCTTCTATAAAATTGTTGCATTTGCCTTACCTTGCTATCCTCCAAATAGGACATTATCTCTCTCCAAGCTACAATATCGTTATCCTCAAACCAATAGAGATAAATAAGTGCATAAAATAATATAATTTCACTATTAGGAAGTTTCCTGATTATTCTTTTTACCGCCAAAGAGAAGCTATTACCTTGGTTTTTCTCTAAAATATCCTGCATTTGAGATATAAACTCCCGCTCCTTACCTTCATTATCTTGCTCACATATCTCATCTCTATCTGCTTCTTCGCGATACTCTTTTAGAGCATTTAATCTCTTTTTAAGGCAGTTGAGTATGCCTATGGTGTCAAGGCCGGTAATCCTTTCGGGTATAAGTGGTTTATTCTCTTTCAGCCTTCTTAAAACGCCGGCTTTCAGTTCAAACTCACCTCTTTTGCAACTTAAATAACCGCTATCACAGAGTTGAGTAAGATTCTCACTATAGGTGAAAAAATCTATGTAATCCATACCCAATGCTTTTGCAATAGAATCTTCCTCTATCCCCCCATATATTCTTCGCTCAAAAACTATCACACTTAGAATAATAACTTGTATAGGGGTTAGGCTCAGCACTTTGGCAAGAGCTTGCGTTTGTTCTTTGCAATTGGCTAAGCAGCTCTCTATAGAATCTTTATACAGTTCATTGCTCTCCTCTTCTTTCTGCTGCGCATAATCCTCTTTTTCTTGCTTAAAGTTTGCTTTGCGTATGCCCCTTTTCTTACTATTTTCTCTCTTCTGATGCTCTTTTTTGAACTCTTTTATCTGCTTGCAAATGGCGCACATATTCTCCATAATGCTTTTTTGATTGGCAGAGCTTTCAATACTGCCATTCTGATTAGTTGTCTGTTCAGCAACCTCGTTTTGTTTTTTTCCGTTTTCCATAACCTCAAAAATTATATACCCTATATAATACGAATAACAGATGCAAAGTAACAGTGCCACTCTGCAAGAAAGTGGCACTGTGAAAAAAAGTTTCAGACTAAAAACTATATTGCAGAGGTTCTATGCCGGAGTTTATTTCTGTAGATTATTCTCCGGAGATTATTCTCTGAAGTTTATTCTCTGTAGTTTATTCTCTGAAGTTTATTCTTTGGAGATTATTCTCCGGAGTTTATTCTCCGGAGATTATATTGCAGAGTTTATATACCAGCTGATTAAGAACTATTTATAAAGCTTACTCATAGCGGCTATTTCTGCCCGAACATCCTTTTGTAAATCCTTAGGAGATAGTATTTTAACTTGCGCTCCGTGGCGCAGAATCTCCTGCTTGAAATCAAAAGTTGGTGCAAGATAGTATTCAAATATGGTGCCCTCTTCATTCTCCTCTTTTATCTGCTGAGAGTGGTGCAGGGGCAGCGATTTAAAATATTTTGCCTGTGCGCTATCGGCCCATAGCTCAATAAAACAAGGCTTTATATCTTGGTTAATTATTGCACCAAAATAGTTTTGAAAATAGTCTCGAGCATTGAACTTTTTAGGAATCTGGAGCTTGATTTTGCTCAGTTGCAGCTCTTTAATGCGGTCTAAACTATATATCCTGGGCTTTTCTATATGCTCGCTCCGCCCCAACATATACCATCGTTGCTTGAACAATTTGAGGCAGTAGGGGTGAATGCAAAAAGTGGCAGGCTCTGAATAATTAAAGCTCTGATAGCTCATTTCCAAGGCTTTCTTGTTCTTTATGGCCTCAATAATTGTAGTTAGCCATCTTCCGCCCGACGGTATATTTTCGAGCAAAATATTGTTGCGCAGCGTTGCGCTCTCCTCCAAAATGTTGTTCAGTTGCAGGCAATCCAACATCCATTCTCTCAGCTCCTTACCTCCAAGCTCCTCATCCTCTCCAATGTAATAACCTTTCAGATTGCTATACTTTATGGTTATACCAAAAGTCTCTTCAATAGCAGCTTTGTGGTTATGGAAAGTGCGGCGCGAGAGCTCGCTCTTATCGCTATTTACAGAGCTTGCCTCCCATTTTTCAGAAAGCTCCTTGAGGGTAATATGCCCATACATCTGAATGGTGCTTATCAACCAAATATACCGCTTGAAATAATGCTGTGCCATATCCTATGAGTTTATTCGTTATAACACCGCAAAGATAACAAATCCCTGTGCCATTTTCAGGCACAGGGAGGGCGAAAGATTATTCATTACTATTTCTCGCAATTAGGATATACAAAGAAGATATGAGAATTTATTTGTTCTCTATCTAAACCAAGGGAATTTAATTCTTCTTTCCAAATACCTTCCCATTCTTGTATTGAATGAATTTCATCATTTTCTCTTCGTTTTTTGAAGCCATTGAGAAATCCAATATATACTAATTTGGCTTTTAGCCCGCATTTTTTACAGAAATACAAAAAGGCTAATCTATTTGCAAGTTGATAGGATTTGCTATCAATCCATTTCTTCAATTCTTTAGCACCAAGCCATAGTTGTGTATCTTCAAAAGCCCTTGTAATTACATTTTTACTATTTTCTGATTTTGCATTACAACTTTGGAAAACCTCGTCTTTATATGCTTTTGCCTCAATGAAAAACCAAGTGTCTTTAATTTTAAAAATAGCATCCCAATTCATAGAATTTCCACATTGTGGCCAAAACTTTATCCATTTCTCTTTAATATCTGGATAGTTACTTAAAGATTCAAAACAATCAATACCCTTCCACTCTTCATCCCCATTCATTCCTTTTGATTTTATATATGGAAAATCAAGCCATTCAAGCTGTTCACATAACCCTGATAGACCGATAGCATCCAGGACGAGTTTATTCAATTCTTCTCGATGACGTCCTAAAAAACGTAATAATTGATATTCACTACCATAACCAAGTCTCATTTTTGCCATATTATTTGACGTTTTTATGTTGTTTTTCTTCTTGAATTAGTTTATCCAGTTTTTTTTCTAAATCGTCTTTTCCCATTATTTTAGAGGTATTAAAACAAAAGTATCTTTCTGTTTCGTATGATTTAGAAGAGTCCTTTATTTTGACGGAAAAATCCTCCAATGTAAGATAAATATAATCATTTCTATTCCATTGAAAATAAAAGTCACACGACTCTGCATTCTTATTATATTTAAAATTAATATCCCAACCTTTTAAAAAAGGATAGTCTTTTATCTTTTGCCCGGACTCAACTTTATTTTCAGAAATAAGTTCTGAAAGCAATTTATTCCTATGAATAGAATCGTCTTCCTCATCATTATCCAACAAAATACCGTCTTTATAGTAAGGATATATTGCCCAGTGATTACCCAAGCGCTTACGATTCTTAATACGAGACGATTTTTGATTTTCGGCAATATAGTTCAATAAATTGGTATTATATAAATTCTTGTACATCAAGCAATCGTCACCTCGCTCCTCTATTTCAAGGTTTCCCATCAGTATTTTATTAACAGCCGTTTTCCAATTCTCATCCGTATTTAATAAGATATGTTCCTTCCATGTATTATGCTCATTGTCAAAGACGAATCTCTCTTCGTCTCTTATTTTACTTATATCATTTACATGGAATAAGACGGCTTTCAGTAATAAAACATTCGTTTTATACTTGCTGTAGCCCTCATCTTTCACACCATTTTCATCAAAATACTTCTGTACATTTGCCCATTTAGTATCAAACTTATTATTCCAATCTATATTTCCTTCGCCATCTGTAAACAAGAATCGTATTGCACCTTTGAAGAAAGCGTATTTTTCGGCTTCTATGATGATTTCTTCCCAAGTTTGATAGTCGGAACCATCTGCTTTTTTGCAAGAACCATTGTATTCGCGCAAAGCACCATTTTTGTCAAGGATTATTTGTTGGGCTTTGGCGATTTCTTCTGCAACTTGTTCTTTGGCGAAATTGGATTCGACTTGTAATTGTGGATTTGATAAGAATTTATAAATATCGTGAGAATGTTTTGCCAGTTCATCAATTAGGCGCATAGCACCTATCATTGCTGGAATTGTCTCTATTCCAGAATTTTCTACAATGTTCCAAACCACACGCATCCATCGTTTAAACGATATGCTATCAAAAGCACTCTTTTCAAAATATCTGCAAACTGCGAGAAAAACTACTCTTTCTTTTTGTCCTAAAGTCGTGATATTACCTGTCTCGTCGTATTTGGGAATAAAGTCAAATTTGGAATCAACCCATATGGGAAAGTAGGTGTTCAAACAGTTGTTCCCCTCGAAAAACTTGCAACCAGATTTTAATTTTAAATTATCTAATGTTTTACTAAGCGATGTGAAGAAATTAAGTGAAATTGCTTTATCGTCTTTATCGTCATGAATCAGGTATTTATCAAATCCAGAATATTGTAACCGAGAATCATCACCTTTTTCTCCATACAGATGTCTGAATGCACCATTCTCCTTTTCAAGGTTGTCCACAGATAAGTATGTTTTATCTTCTTTCTTGGCGCAGATTAACTCCTGAAGGAAATACCTATTAATAAATGCGAAGTAGATTTCATCTATTTTGCCTTCTTTGGACTTGTTTTTCCAAAAAATATCCGTCCAATCTGTATCTATTTTTATTGGAATGCCACTTTCGGGGTCTATAAGTTTCTTCCATTCTGCACGTACTGACCCTTCTAACGATTCGTCCTCCGCTTGA
>CADBUS010000157.1 GCA_902797895.1 uncultured Bacteroidia bacterium
AGACAAGATACATCTGCACCTTGGCGACGGCTATCTCGGGCTGCCGGATATGGCGCCCTTTGATGGAATTGTTGTAACTTGTGGCGCGAATGAAATACCCAATAGCCTGCTGCATCAGCTTAAAGTGGGAGCTAAGATGGTGATACCTGTAGGGGAGAAGCTCTATACCGTTGAGCGCAAGAGCAGTGAGTTGTTTCAAAAAAATGAGCACGGGAGCGCAAACTTTGTGCCTATGCTCAAAGGAGTTGTAAAGTACTGATATTACAGATGATAACATTAAAGCAATTTTACCTGAACGAATTGAGAGAGTGCTGCTATATACTCTCTGACCAGAGTGGAGAGTGCGTGATAATAGATGCCGGAATCAGCTCAAAAAGTGAGCAGGAGAGGATAGTTAAATACGTATGCAGCAACAACTTAAAACCTGTAAAGTTACTCTGCACCCACGGCCATTTCGACCACGTAATGGGCAATGCCTTTATTGTAGCCACATACAATATTCCAACATACATACACTCCAAAGACAAAGAGTTGCTCGGAGTGGCAAAGCGCACCAGCGCAATGTTTGGAATTGATGTAGATGATCCGCCGGCTCAAACCATAGATTTGGCAGACGGAGATGAGATTACCTTTGGAAAAAGCTCTCTTAAAGTTATTTGCACGCCAGGCCACACTTGGGGCAGTGTCTGTTTTTATGCTCCCGATGAAAATATCTGCATTACAGGCGATACTCTTTTTGCCGGCAACTGCGGACGTACAGATTTGCCGGAGGGAGATAACAAGGCTATGTGCAACTCTTTGACAAACATATTGGTGGGCACAATAAAGCCGGAGTGCAACATATATGCAGGGCACGGGCCGAACTCCACAATGAAAGATGAGCTTGCCCATAACCCCTACCTAAGAGCGAGTACTTGGCTAAACTGGTAACCCAAAGCAGATAAAGCAGCCGATAATAATACAGAGAAGCCGCAGATGGAAAAGATTGAGATTATAGGAGCTAAAGAACACAATCTTAAAGGAATAGATGTTACAATACCACGCAACAAATTTGTGGTAATTACAGGTCTGTCCGGCAGCGGCAAATCATCTTTGGCCTTTGACACCATTTATGCAGAGGGGCAGAGAAGATATATGGAGACTCTCTCCGCATACGCAAGGCAATTTATTGGCATATTGGAACGCCCTAATGTTGAGAGTATTACAGGGCTAAGCCCTATAATCGCGATAGAACAAAAGACAACAGCCAACAACCCTCGCTCCACAGTTGGCACAACCACAGAAATTTACGACTTTCTGCGCCTGCTCTATGCCCGCGCTTCAAATGCCTACTCTCCTGTAACAGGCAAGCAGCTTGTAAAATACAGCGGAGAGCAAATAACACAACTTATAATAAAGGATTACAGCGGCCAAAAAATAATTGTGCTTGCACCGTTGGTTGTTGGCAGAAAAGGGCACTACAAGGAGCTGTTTGATAATCTGCTGCGCAAAGGCTATCAGCAAGTTAGGGTAGATGGCCAAATTAAGGAGGTGGCAGATCTCAAGCCTTTGGACAGATATAAGGTGCACTTTATTGAACTTGTTGTAGATAAACTCATTCCAAAGGAGGAAGATTATAAAAGAATATACAGCTCCGTAAATACCGCGCTTGAAAAGGGCAAGGGAACAATAGCCATTATGGAGTATGGAAAAGAGAATGGCACTTTAAGATACTATTCCCGCAACCTTATGGATGAAGATAGTGGAGAGAGCCTGCCTGAACCTGCTCCATTTACCTTCTCTTTCAACTCTCCGCAGGGGGCTTGTCCGCATTGCAAGGGGCTCGGCTTTATATCTCAAATAGATATGCAGCGCATTATTCCGGATAGCTCAAAAAGCATAAACGCCGGAGGAATAACCCCTATCGGAAAGTACAAAGATTCAGACACTTTCCGCATTTTGGAGAGTATGGCAAAAAAGTATAGCTTCTCTCTAAACTCCCAAATAAAAAATCTGCCGGAGGATATTCTTAATATGATAATCTACGGCACTCAGGAGCTATTTAGGGTAAGTCTTGCAGACGGAACTCTGCTTGCTCCATTCCAGGGAGTTATAGCCAAGTTGCGCCAAGAGCAGGAGGAGGGAACATCTGATGATATTTCTCCATCGGACAAGCTGAAAGAGAGATATATTGAGGAGGTGGTATGCCCTGAGTGCAATGGCCGCAGACTAAAAAAAGAGGCACTGCTGTTTAAGATAGATGGCAAGGATATTACCGAGGTTGCCGATATGGATATAGCCTCTCTTGCGGAGTGGTTTGCCGGCCTGAACAAAAAGCTGGATAAAAGGCAACAAACTATTGCAGCAGAGATACTTAAAGAGCTAAAGGAGAGAACTTCTTTCTTAAAGGAGGTGGGGCTTGACTATCTCAGCCTAAGCAGAGGCTCCGCAACGCTCTCCGGAGGAGAGAGCCAGAGAATAAGGTTGGCAACCCAGATTGGGAGCAAACTTGTAAATGTTCTCTATATCTTGGACGAGCCGAGCATAGGGCTTCACCAAAGCGATAACATAAAGCTGATAAACTCTCTCAAAAAGCTCAGAGATGAGGGCAACTCTGTTATGGTTGTGGAGCACGATATGGAGACAATGCTTAGTGCAGACTG
>CADBUS010000158.1 GCA_902797895.1 uncultured Bacteroidia bacterium
GATAGTTATAGCGATATTCAAAAAACATTGCGTTCTCTGCTCAAAGAGTTTGATATAGTTATTACAACAGGAGGGCTTGGGCCTACAAAAGATGATATAACAAAAAAGGCTCTCTCTGCACTCTTCAAAAGTAAGAAGATGGTATGCAACAGAGCGCAGATGCAGATAAATAAGCGAATACTCTCTGCAAGAGGAATCCAGATGCTTGACCTGAATCTGCAACAGGCATACGTGCCTGATAATTGCGTTGTTATACCAAACAAACTTGGCACCGCCCCTATTATGCAATTCAGCTATAGCAATGAAAAGCTACTCTTTGCAATGCCCGGTGTTCCTTTTGAAACCAAGGGGGCGTTGCCGGAGGTAATCTCCTCTATAAAAGAGCATTACAAGTTAGACAACATATTCCACAAAACCATCTGCACCTTTGGTATTCCGGAGTCTGTTTTAGCAAAGCAGATTGAGGAGTGGGAGAATACCCTGCCTGCAAACCTCCATCTTGCCTATCTGCCCAATCCCGTTCTTGGGGTAAGATTAAGGCTATCTATCTATGGCACAGATAAAAAGGAGGGAGAGAGGCTTCTTGCAAAATACTCCGCAAGCCTGAAGAAGATTTTAGGAGATGCTGTATATGGCTCAGGCACAGACTCTCCGCAAATTGTCATAGGCCGTCTGCTTCTGAAAAAAGGGGCTACTCTCTCTTGTGCAGAATCCTGCACAGGGGGATATGTGGCACACCTTATTACCTCCATACCGGGGAGCAGCAGATACTTTAGCGGAGGGGTTGTAAGCTATAGTAATGAGGTTAAAATAAGGAGTTTGAGAGTAGATAAGAGGGTTATTGCAAAGTATGGCGCAGTAAGCAGCCAATGCGTTGAGCAGATGGCCAAAGGGGCAAGAGAGGCTCTGAAAACAACCTACTCAATAGCTACAAGCGGAATAGCCGGTCCGGATGGAGGAACTGCCGATAAACCTGTTGGTACTGTGTGGATTGCAGCTTGCGGCCCAAAGGGAACACAAACCACAAAAATGGTATCCTCAAGCAGCCGCCAGATAAATATAGAACGCTATGCTGCCGCTGCTATTGATTTTTTGCGCAGATGTATCGAGAAGGAATTAGTTTAGAGTATAACAATTTGAATATAAATAAGTTAAACAGATATGAATATGGCACATAAGAGAGGTAAATTGAGTAAGCTGATAATGGGAGTTACAAAAGCTACAGCAGCCATATTACTAACAACTACTGTTATGATTTCTTGCAAAAGCGAAAAAGAGAAAGAGCCAATAGCAAAGGCTATGGAGCAGATAGATAGCTTGTTTACAGAGAGATACAAGCCATTGGATACTCTATTTGCCGAACCTGGCGGAGCGGTTTTGATTATGAAGAAAGATTCTGTACTCTTTGACAAAGGGTATGGCCACTATGATATTGCACGCCGCTATAAGATAGATGGAAACACATCTTTCAATATAGCCTCTTGCTCAAAGCAGTTTACAGCTGCCGCCATTCTGCTTATGGATGACGAGGGGCAGTTGGATATAAATAAAAGTATCTATGATATTTCACCTGCAATACTCCCCTATCTGCCGGCTAAAAAAGAGCCTTTCACAAAAATAACTCCGGCTCATCTAATGTCTCACTCTTCCGGAATTGCTGATTTAAGGCCGCGCACAGATATGAACTTTATGCTCTACTGCACAGATATGCAGTCTATAGAGTACATAAAAAAACTTGAACAGCTTAATTTTGAGCCTGGTACAGAGTACGAGTACATAAACCCCACCTATCAGCTGCTCTACCTTGTTATAGAGAAGCTAAGCGGCAAGAGCTTTGATGAGTATATGAAGGAGAGAATTTTTACCCCTGCAAGAATGTTTTCAACCCACTACTTTTCCGCTAACGGAGAGTATGCAATACCGAATATGGCGCACGGCTACATATTAGATACTCCTGAAGATGAAAAAGCATCTACAGATTCAGACAAGCCGCAGGGGGCTGCAAGTGTAACTGCCATAACAAAAGCAGCGCAAAACTCTGATAAAGCAGCAAATAGCTCAAAGGGCCCAACTCCTAAATTCAAGGAGTGCGACTATGGAGAGGAGACCTTTTTTGCCACAAAGGCAGACGGAGGCATATACTGCTCAACCCGCCAGTATGCAAATTGGATTAAGGCTTTAAGAGATAACAAGGTAATAACACAAAGGCAAAAAGATAAGGCTTGGTCATTTATCAACAAGGTGAGTGGCAGCAAGTTCAGCAACTATCAGAATAGAGAGAACACATACTACGGCTTGGGATGGTTTTTAGAACTGCAAGAGGGTTATCCTCTAAAGGTTTATCACACAGGAGATAATGGAGGTTTCCAAATTTATGGCGGCTATTTTCCATCTGCAGATGTGGCTGTTATAGTATTTGAAAACCGCAACGATAAAGACCGTTGGAGTATGGTTCAGCAGATAGATAAAATCCTCCAACAAGCTAATCTGTTGGAGGATTAAACCCCGTCATTCTGAGCGTAGCGAAGAATCTTAGAAAGATAATGAGAGCTAAATTGCCATATTCTCCACTTGAGAAAAAACCCTCATAAAGTTCTCTCCGAGTACCTTTTTAATATCGCTATCTGAATAACCACGCAGGCGTAACTCTTTGGTTATCACCTCAAATTTGCTTATATCTTCCAGCCCTTTAGGCGGCATTTCTATACCATCGTAATCTGAGCCGAGCCCCACATAATCAATCCCCACCAAATCTATAACGTGCTCAATATGATCTACCAACAGTTTATATGACGGAGATGGGAAATTCTTCTTTATGTAAGCCTCCCTCATCTTAAGCTCCGCAATCTCTTTCTTTCCCTTTTTACCGCTTCTCCAATATGCCTTCATTGCTGAATCGTAGGCATCTGCAGCATCAAAATAGTCCGGACGGCCATATTGATCGCTTAAAAAAGCCGGATAAAAGTTTATCTGTATCACTCCGGAAGCCTTTGCCAGCTCTTTTATCATTTTGTCTGTCATATTTCTTGGATGCTTGCAAAGTGCTCTGCAACAAGAGTGTGTGGCAACAACAGGAGCTTTGGAGTATTTAAGGCAGTCGTAAAACGAGGCATCTGAAAGGTGGGATACATCTACAATCATACCCAAGTTATTCATCTGAGCAACAACCTTTTTCCCCATTGGAGAGAGGCCGTTCCATTGCGGCTGCTTTGGAGCGCAGGAATCGCAAAGCTGATTATGCGCTGAGTGGCAGAGGGTTATATACCTTACTCCCATTCTATAAAACTCATTCAAGAGAGAGAGATCGTTCTGAATGGGAGCTCCATTCTCCATACCGAGCATTATTGCTCCTCTGCCTCCTCTTTTAATCTCTCTTGCCTGACGCACAGAGTAGGCCATAGCAACTTTGTCTGAATGAGCGGCAACCATATCCTTAACCTCCCCTATCAGCCTTACTGCCTGAACAGTAGCCTGGTCTGGAGTAAGACGGGTGCGAGTAAAAATTGCATAAAAGCAGAGATCTACTCCCCCCTCCTTCATTCTTATAAAATCGTTGTGTCCCTCGTTGCTTCTTATCCCCAAATCTGCGTGTTCTTCATCTATACGCAATGGAGTATCGCAATGAGTATCTACCACAAAAGCCTCTGTATGAAGCTGATGAACACTTTTTGCCATATTTCTTAATCAAAAAAAACAAGGGAGCCACCGCAGCAAAAAACCGAGGCAACTCCCTTGAAAGATTAACCTAACTTATTTCTTCATATATGAATATTTCCAGGTAGTTGGAGATACCAGAGTCTCCTTTATAGCCCTGGTTGTAACCCATCTCATAAGATTGAATGAGCTACCGGCCTTATCGTTTGTTCCTGAGGCTCTTGAGCCACCGAATGGCTGCAAGCCCACAACTGCTCCGGTTGGCTTGTCATTGATATAGAAGTTACCTGCACTATATCTGAGCTCATCGCAAATCTTATCGCAAGCCAATCTATCTTGGCCAAATACAGAGCCTGTAAGGCCGTATGGAGAGGTTGTTTTGCAATACTCCAAAGCCTGCTCAATCTTCTTATCCTCATATACATATACTGTGAGAACAGGGCCGAACAGCTCCTCCTCCATTGTTCTGAAATGAGGATCTTTTGCAACAATAACGGTAGGCTGTATAAAATAGCCAATCTTTTTATCGTATGTTCCGCCAACTACAATCTCTGCATCCTTAGACTTTTTAGCGTATGCTATAGCTGCAGAGATAGTATCAAATGAAGCCTCGTCTATTACGGCATTTACAAAGTTCTCCGGATCCATTACATCTCCCACCTTAGCCTTTGTGCATCTCTCCTTTATACCTTTCAATACTTTAGGCCATAGCGACTTAGGACAATACATACGGCTGGCGGCAGAACATTTCTGGCCTGCAAACTCAAATGCTCCGCAGAAGGCCGCATTTGCAACTGCCTCAGAATCTGCACTCGGATGAACAAATATAAAGTCCTTTCCTCCGGTCTCACCAACAAGGCGAGGGAATGTCTTGTACTTATCTATATTCATACCTACGCTCTTCCAAAGGCCGTAGAATGTTGAGCTTGAACCTGTAAAGTGAATTCCGCCCAAATCCGGAGAGGCCAATGCCACCTTACCTATAACAGCACCAGGCCCAGGTACAAAGTTGATTACTCCGTCAGGCAAACCGGCCTCCATAAATACCTTCATAAGATAGTAGTTGGAGAGCAGAGAGGTTGTAGATGGCTTCCAAACGGTTGTGTTGCCCATTAGCACCGGAGTCATATTCAGATTGGATGCTATTGAGGTGAAGTTGAACGGAGTAACCGCAAGCACAAAACCCTCCAATGGCCTATACTCCATAGAGTTAAGCTGCCCTGGAGCACACTTTGGCTGCATTGCGTATATCTCAGAAGCAAAATATGCGTTATATCTTAAAAAGTCTATCAACTCACAAGCGGAATCAATTTCAGCCTGGTAGATATTCTTACTCTGTCCCAACATACAAGAGGCATTTATAAGAGCCCTGTATTTACCTGCAACAAGATCGGCTGCCTTCAAAAGTATGGCAGCACGAGTACGCCAAGGGGTTTCTCCCCACTCTTTGTGCGCCTTCATTGCTGCTGCAACTGCCATCTTAACCTCCTTCTCGCCAGCCTTATGATAGGTTGCAAGAATGTGTTTGTGGTTATGAGGCTCTACTACCTTGCCGGTGTTGCCTGTTCTAATCTCCTTACCACCAATAATTAGCGGAATCTCTACAACAATTTTGCGTTGTCTTTTAAGTTCTGCATCAATAGCGATACGCTCCGGAGAACCTGGTAAATAGCTTTTTACAGGCTCATTGGCCGGATTCGGAAAACTGAAAATTGAATTGTTCATAGTTGTTATAATAATTTTATTTTTTTGCAGAATTCTCACAAATTTACTTTTTTTATCATCAAAATGCAACAAACGCTATAGTGAATCGTCTTAAAGGTGAATGGAAGATTTGGCAAAACATATAGAGCAGGTCTATAACTCATATTCTAAAAAGCTCTATTTTACAGCTTTGAGGATTTTGGGCAATAGTCAGGAGGCGGAAGATGCAATGCAGGAGACTGTTCTTAAATACTACACCCTGCTTAAAGCGGATAGTGATGATTTGCAAGATAATCTCCACAGCAATAGTATAGAGAACTTAGGGGCTTGGCTCACAAGTGTGTGCGTTAGAAAGGCTTTAGATATGGTACGCAGCAAAAATCGCAAGAGAGAGAGAGAGATTGAGCAGCGGCAAGAGATTGAAGAGCAGATGGAGGGAGGTCAAAGTTATGGGAGCGTTGAGCAGTTAGAGAGTAGTGATGAGCAGTTGATGGTGCAGAAGATAAAAAGAGCCCTGCCCCTTCTTAAAGAAAAATATAGAGTGGTCTTGAGCCTTAAGTTATTTGAAGGCTATGACTATGAAGAGATTGCAGATATTACAAAGAGCAATGAAGGCTCTGTTAGAAGCAGATTTATGAGGGGAAAGGAGAAACTTGTAGAACTTTTGAAAAGATAAGCTATGGAAAAGAGAGCAAACCACAGGTATGAGAGTGAAAACCTTGAAAAGATTATTGCAAATAATCTTGAGAGCTTTAGCAAAGGAGAGTTGCCTAAGGGGCATAAGGAGCGTTTTATGAGTAAGTTGGAGGCTTTGGAGAGTAAAGGGGCGGCTGCAGAAAGAGTTGAGGGGAGAGGATTGTGGCAAAGGTTAAAAGTATGGGGTAGCCAAATGATGAATAATCCGGCATACGGCAGAAAGAGCTACTGGATTATTACCCCTGCCCTATGCGCTCTTGCAGCCCTACTGTTGGTTTACAATCTATACCTTAAACCGAATGCTGTTTTGGATATGGAGAGGCAATATATAGATGAGGTTCAGACATTTGGACATCAGTTAATGAGCAAAGAAGAGAGTTTTGGAGAGGGTAATGAGGCCGATTTGCTCTACTCTATCTCCTCAATAATGGAAGAGGGCTCAACCCCTCTTACGCTACAACTGCCAGAGAATCTCTCAAAGAAGGAGCAGCAAAGAATTATAAAAGAGTACTACAATCAGAAGATGGAAGGGCTCAAAAAGATAGAGATATTTTTAGCTCAAAACTCAAATGATGAGTAGTTACACAAAAGTAGTAAAGAAGATACAGCGCTGAATAACATATAAATAAGAGAACTATCAAAAACAATTAGAAATTTTTAAGGAGAGTGATATGAAAAGATTTTTTTTAACAATTGCAATTATGGTTGCGGCCGTTTGCACTGCACAAAACTCTTACAGCCAGGGAACCAATAATAGAAAGGTTGTGATAATCAAAGAGAAAGATGGGGGCAAAGAGAGCAGCAAAAGAAGCTACAGCAGCTATGATGAGAGTTCGGCCAATATGATAACTCGCAACTTTGAGTTCAGGGGAGATGGGATAAGAGGTATTAAGGCTGGTGGAGTATTTGATATACAGGTAGTTAAGGGGCGTAGCGGCAAGGTTTCCGTAACCGCTCCGGAAAAGACTATGGAGCACATAATTGTATCCAATACTAATGGTATTATAGTTTTGAAAATTGAGAACGGATACAATGTGGTAAACGGAAGAAGCAGAAGCGTCGGTTGGCTGAAACAGAAAACCTTAAAAGGGCCTATAAAGGTTAAAATAGAGAGCTCCTCTTTGTCAAAAATAGAGCTTAGTGGTGCGGCTAAACTCGTTGCAAGAGAAAACTATTCTGAGGATGAGTGTAAAATAGAGCTTAGCGGTGCCAGCCAGGCTTTGATTGATGCGGTAAAGGCAAGAGAGATTGATTTAGATTTAAGTGGGGCTTCAAATCTAAGAATCAAAACCAATTGCGATAAGTTGGATATAGAGATGAGCGGAGCATCAAAACTCAATCTTGATTGCAATGCCTCTATAATGGATAGTGAGTTCGGCGGAGCTTCCAACGCACTTATAAAGGGAGAGGTAGAGAATGTAAAAATAGAGGCGTCAGGAGCAAGCAAGTGTAGTGCAGATAATCTAAAAATCAAACACTTAAAGATAGATATAAGTGGAGCATCTTCTGTAAACACATTTGTAAAAAAGAGTGTTACAGGAGAGGTTAGCGGTGCCTCTTCGTTCACCTACAGCGGAGATCCGGACAGAGTTATAATAGACAAGAGCCGCGGCTCCTCCGTTAAACAACGCCAATAAATTATTAGTAAATTACTTGCGTCATAATAGAAAAAAGGGGGGGCCAAAACACTTTTTGGCACCCCCTTTTCTCTATCGCCTCAGTAGGTTTATTTTTCATTCTGATTTATTTCAGAAGGGAGAGGCTGCGGGAGACAAAATCGCTCAACTGCTTACCTTTTA
>CADBUS010000159.1 GCA_902797895.1 uncultured Bacteroidia bacterium
AAAGAGCTTATGGAGAAGTTGGACGGCCTTTATGACAGGCTCAGTGCATTGAGCAAAAAGTAGCAGAGTTATCTCTACAATCTGAACTTATTGAGGCGGTGCGCGAGTGCCGCCTCTTTTCCATCTGTAATGGCATTGAGCAGGTTATGAAACCTTACGCTATGGTTGGGATATACCAAATGGCAAAGCTCGTGGGCTATAACATAATCCATAAGCTCAATAGGCAGCCGCACAAGGTGCATATTCAGATTTATGTTCCTTAAAGTGGAGCAGCTTCCCCAATTTGTGGAGTTGTTTTTTATTGCTACTCGGCGATAGCGAAACGGATTCTCTACCAGCTCTCCCTTGCTGTTGCGTATGGTAACCTTTTGGCTTACAAGCTGATACATAGCCTTCGTACGCTCCGGTAGCACTATTTTGGCTATTTGAGCTATTTGAGCAAGAGTAAATTGCAGAGCCCCAAACCTCTTTGCTGCAATGCTGCTCTCCGATACGCTCAAGGTTGATACAGAGGGGCTGTTTGCAACCGAACTGCTGCGCTGTGCCATTATTTTATCTTTTCTCATACTTTATCACTTTGCATTGCACGCTATCTGCGGTATCAAAAGGCAAAATTGAGAAAAGTTTTCTATTTCAAAAAAGGATTCATATATTTGCACCCCCAATATCGGGATTTAATAATTCCCAATGTTGGAATTTAATAATTAACAATTAAAATTTTAAGCAGATGGCTGAGTATTTGAATTCAGACAAAAAGCAAGAAATTTTTGGTAAGTACGGAAAGTCCAATAAAGACACAGGTTCTGCTGAAAGTCAGATTGCTTTATTTTCCTACCGTATCGCTCACCTTACCGAGCACCTGAAGCGCAACAAGAAAGATTATGCTACACAGCGCGCGCTTCTTATGTTGGTTGGTAAGAGACGCCGTTTCCTTGATTACCTCAAGGAGATTGACATTGAGAGATATAGGAACATTGTTAAGGAGCTTAACTTGCGTAAGTAAAAGCTCTTAATCAATAAAGGAGAAAAAGGAGCAAAAAACGGAGACCATTGGGTCTCCGTTTTTTTGTATTCTTACTTGCAACGTAGCAAAAGCAGCACAGCCCCAGCCGCAGACATCCGCTTGTCGGCTAGTCAAGGATGGGGACTGTGCTGTCTGCGGAGTTGCATTGTATATTACTATTCAGAGTGGTTTTCGTTATTCGGACGGCGTGCCGGTCTTTCACTCCTCTCTCCACGATTGTTGTTTCTTGGAGTGCGCGGTCTGTTATCTCTGCCATCGTGAGAGCTGTTTCGGTTGCCACCCTCAGGCCTTGGCCTGCGAACAGGCTCTACATAACCCTCAGGCTTTGGAAGCAGAGCTTTGAGAGAAAGGCGCATCTTACCTGTCTTCTCATCTATCTCCAGCAACTTCACATCAAGCTCATCTCCAACCTTTAGCACATCTTCAACGCTATTGGTCTTCTGCCAAGCTATCTCCGAGATATGGAGCAAGCCCTCTTTACCCGGGAGAATCTCCACAAAGGCTCCGAACTCAAGTATAGATGTTACCTTACCGTGATAAATCTGGCCTACCTCCGGAACTGTGGTTATTCCCTTAATCCACTCAAGAGCCTTTGTCATAGAGTCTTTGTCTGTTCCAAAGATATCTACTGCTCCTATTGTGTTGCCGTCATCCAACTTCTCCTCTGTAATTGTAATGGTGGTGCCGGTCTCCTTTTGTATCTTCTGAATAACCTCTCCGCCCTTGCCTATTACAGCTCCAATAAAGTCTCCAGGAATCCTTATCTGAACTATGCGCGGTGCGTGAGGTTTAAGGTCTGCACGTGGCTCGGATATGGTCTTCATCATCTCTCCCATAATGTGCTGGCGAGCTTGGTGTGCCTGCGCAAGTGCCTTAGCCATAATCTCTTCTGAAAGGCCATCGCACTTAATATCCATCTGGGTAGCGGTAATTCCATCCTTGGTACCGGTTACTTTAAAGTCCATATCTCCAAGGTGGTCCTCATCGCCCAATATATCGGAAAGTATCGCATACTTGCCATCCTGCTCTATAAGTCCCATAGCCACTCCGGCAACAGGCTT
The DNA here is from genome assembly GCA_902797895.1 of uncultured Bacteroidia bacterium. Taxonomy (GTDB): domain Bacteria; phylum Bacteroidota; class Bacteroidia; order Bacteroidales; family UBA932; genus Egerieousia. The sequence goes on from CADBUS010000159.1 coordinate 2,086, forward strand.
CTTTAGCTTTATTCCGGCATCCATAAGTGCAAGGCATCCGGCGCAAACGCTTGCCATAGAAGAAGAACCGTTGCTCTCCAATATCTCTGAAACCACACGCACCGCGTATGGATTCTCCTCTCCTACAGGCACCATCGGCTTTAATGCACGCATTGCAAGGTTGCCGTGTCCTATCTCTCTGCGGGAGGTAGCCCTCTGCGGCCTTGCCTCTCCGGTTGAGAAAGGAGGGAAGTTGTAGTGGAGTACAAACTGCTCGCTGCGCTCTATAAGCACCTCGTCCATCTCCTTCATATCCAGCTTAGTACCAAGAGTTACAGAAGCCAAAGACTGAGTCTCGCCACGGGTAAAGATTGCGCTGCCGTGGGCACCGGGCAGATAATCAACCTCGCACCAAATAGGGCGCACATCTGTTGTGGCACGCCCATCCAAACGGCGTCCTTCATTGAGAATCAAATCTCGCATAGCTTTCTTCTCAACCGCTGAGTAATAGCGGTTTACCATAGCCTGCTTCTCCTCTCTCTCCTCTTCAGGAATTGTTTGGATAAACTCCTCCTTCAGGGCCTCAAAAGCATCTGTACGCTCGTGCTTAGGCATACCGCTCTTGGCTATCTGATAGCAACGCTCGTAGCAGAACTTGCTGCAAGCCTCTCTTAGAATATCATCGTTAGTCTCGTGGCAATACTCTCTCTTTTGCCTCTTGCCAACAGCATCTGTAAGCTCCTCAAGAACAGCACAATGCTTTTTAATCTCCTGATGCGCAAACATTATTGCGCCAAGCATCACCTCCTCACTTACCTCCTTCATCTCTCCCTCAACCATCATAATGTTCTTGTCTGTTGCACCAACCATAAGCTCAAGGTCTGCCCTCTCGGTCTCCTTGAATGTAGGGTTAATGCAGTATTGGCCATCTATTCTTGCCACCCTTACCTCAGATATAGGCCCGTTGAAAGGTATATCTGATACTGCAAGAGCAGATGCTGCAGCCAACCCTGCAAGGGCATCGGGCTGAGTATCTTTGTCTGCAGAGATAAGGCTGACTGAAACAAACACAGCTGCGTGAAAATCATCCGGAAAGAGCGGTCTTAGGGCACGGTCTATAAGCCTTGCTATAAGCACCTCATAATCACTTGCTTTACCCTCTCTCTTCATAAATCCGCCAGGGTAGCGGCCGGCTGCATAAAACTTTTCTTTATAATCTACCTGCAGGGGAAGAAAATCAACATCCTCTTCTGCCTCTTTTGCACAGGTTACGGTGGCGAGCAACATAGTGCCACCCATCTTTACTACTGCCGAGCCATCTGCCTGCTTAGCAAGTTTACCGGTCTCTATCTCAATTGTTCTTCCATCTGCGAGCCGGATTGTTTTTTTGATAATATTCATATAAAATCTCTTAAATTACCAGATATTGAGAGCTCTACCTATCATAAGCTGCTCTACCTGATTGCGTACATCCTCAAGTACCTTCTCGTCTGTTATGTTGTTGAGAACTCTATCAACAAGGCCAACAATCTGCCTTATTTCGTTCTCTTTGATACCGCGTGTGGTAATGGCTGGAGTACCCACTCTTATACCCGATGTCTGGAATGGAGAGCGGCTGTCAAATGGTACCATATTCTTGTTTACGGTAATATCTGCAGCAACCAGAGTATTCTCTGCAACTTTACCTGTAAGATCAGGGAACTTGGTCCTTAAATCTATCAGCAGCAAGTGGTTGTCTGTACCGCCGCTAACTACCTTGTAGCCTCTTGCCATAAATTCCTCTGCCATAACAACAGCATTCTTGTGAACCTGCTCCACGTATGTCTTAAACTCCGGCTGAAGAGCCTCGTAGAATGCAACTGCCTTAGCAGCAATACAATGCTCAAGCGGACCGCCCTGTATGCCAGGGAATACAGATGAGTTCATAATGGCGCTCATCATCTTAATCTCTCCCTTTGGAGTCTTTTGGCCCCAAGGATTCTCAAAGTCTTTGCCAATGAGTATGATACCACCGCGTGGACCTCTCAAAGTTTTGTGAGTTGTAGAGGTTACTATGTGGGCATACTTAACAGGGTTCTTAAGCAGACCCTTGGCTATCAAGCCGGCAGGGTGAGCCATATCTACCCAGAATATAGCGCCTACCTTATCTGCAATAGCACGCATTCTCTCCCAATCCCACTCTCTGGAGTAAGCAGAAGCACCACCGATAATCAACTTTGGCTTGTGCTCAAGAGCCTTTGCCTCCATATCATCGTAATCTACAAGGCCGGTCTCCTTGTTCAAACCGTATGCAACTGCCTTGTACATCTTACCTGAAATATTTACAGGAGAGCCGTGAGTAAGGTGCCCGCCCATATCCAAGTTAAGCCCCATAAAGGTGTCGCCCGGATTGATGCAAGCCATCATTACAGCCATATTGGCCTGAGCGCCGGAGTGAGGCTGCACATTGGCATACTCTGCATCAAAGAGCTTGCAGATACGCTCTATGGCAATCTGCTCAATCTTATCAACCTCTTGGCAACCGCCATAATATCTATGTCCAGGATAACCCTCGGCATATTTGTTTGTACATACACTGCCCAAGGCGGCAAGAACCTGGTTGCTCACAAAGTTCTCAGAAGCAATAAGCTCTACGCCTCTCTCCTGGCGATTCTCCTCTCTTTTAATGAGTTCAAGAATCTCTAAATCTTGTTTCATATCTGTTACGTTATTTTATAATTTTACAAACTTGTACTTCCTAAATTCAAAGCGGCAAATATAGCAAACATATACGAAAAAAAGAATTATTGGCTACCTTTATGGCGCAAAACAGGAGGTATGAACAGAAAACTTCTCAACAGCGAGCTTGGCCGCCATACATTAGACTCTTTTGCAGCGGCGCAAAGGCTCCCAATTACCATAGTGCTGGATAATATACGCAGCCAGTTCAACATAGGCTCCGCCTTTAGGAGCGCAGACTCCTTTGCAGCAGAGAGAATAATGCTCTGCGGAATATGCGCAACTCCCCCTACTGCGGAGATTCACAAGAGCGCGTTGGGAGCAGAATTTTCAATAGCTTGGGAGCACTTTCAAAAGACAGAAGAGGCTATCGGGAGGCTGATAAAAGAGGGCTATACGGTTATAAGCATTGAGCAGGCGGAAAATTGTGTGCAGCTGCAACAGTTGAAAGAGAGGATTTTGGAGCCTCAGCAGAGAGAGCAAGGCGGTAGCAGCGCAAAGTATGCCATTGTTTTTGGTAACGAAGTAAACGGAGTGCAGCAGCATATTGTAGATATGAGCCACTATGTTATTGAAATTCCGCAGTTTGGAACAAAGCACTCGCTTAATGTATCTGTGTGTGTAGGAGTTGTGCTATGGGAATTTCTAAAGAGGCTGAGAAGTCTATAAACAATTTTGTAACAAGGTTACTCCATAATGGTTATATTTGTGCCACTAATATAATTCAATCACTATGAGATTAGACGGAAGAAGACAAAGCTCTAATGTTGACGACCGTAGAGGTATGTCTGCAGGCCGCGCCACAGGAATGGGAATTGGCGGCTTAATAGTAATGGGACTTATTATCTGGGCAATGGGGGGCAATCCGCTTAGCGTAATCACTCAAGCCGATGGACCTCTGCTTGGAGGCGGAGGAGCTCAAACCACTCAGAACTACCAGCCAACACCTGAGGAAGAGGCTCTTGCAGAGTTCTCAAAGAAGATTCTCGCCAGCACAGAGGATATCTGGTCTAAGATATTCAGAGAGCAGGTTGGAGCGGAGTATGAACCTCCAAGAATGGTACTCTTTACCAATAGCGTGCAAACAGGTTGCGGAGGTGCAACAAGTTCAGTAGGGCCATTTTACTGCTCGGCCGATAAATCGCTCTACATAGATTTATCCTTCTTCTCTCAGATGAAGCAGCAACTTGGAGCAGATGGAGAGTTTGCTTACGCATACGTTATTGCGCACGAGGTAGGCCACCACGTTGAGAATCTGCTTGGTACACTCGGCAAGGTGCATCAGAAGATGCAACAGAGCAGCCAAACGGAGGCCAACAAATGGAGCGTAAGACTTGAGTTGCAGGCCGATTTCTATGCCGGAGTTTGGGGACATCACGAGAGCAAGATGTTCAACTCAATAGATAGGCGAGATATTGAAAATGCAATAAGATGCTCACAGGTGATTGGAGATGATTATCTGCAGAAAAAATCGCAGGGCTACACAGTACCCGATGCCTTTACCCACGGCACCAGCGCACAGCGCGAGAGATGGCTCACACGCGGCCTTAAGAGCGGAAACTTAAAAGACGGTAACACTTATAATCTCAGCGACAGCGAATTGTAAAAACTTCTGAGCGTTTCCCCCGTCATTCTGAGCGACAGCGAAGAATCTATAAGGAAAGAAGAAGCCGGCCCAATGGGTCGGCTTTCTCATACTAAACACTACGTTTTCCGCCACTTTAGTGGCCGGTGCTGTAAGCACCGTATGCCCCCTATAGGGGGCTGCCGCATTAGAGCGGCTGGGGGTTTAATCAAACAAAAGGCAACTCTCACCAAAACTCTCCAATCTTGGAGCCGCTGCCGCCGCAGTTGTGGCAGGTTTAGGTTGCCTCTGATCTGTAAGCGCTCTACGCACTCTCTCATAGAGGAACTTGTTGTGAGCCTTTTGGATTGCGCTGCCTGTGGAAGAGGCTGCCTTAAATCTATTCTGCAACATCTCCAACTGTCCGTAAACCATTGAGCCTACATCTGTATTGTCTTTTTCAGACGGAGTTGAAATAACCATAAAGCGTGCCCCTGCAGGCTGTGCAGAGTTACCTGTGTATAAATCACAAAGAGTTTGCACATATATCTTCTGCAACATACGCTGGTAAGCCGCATCTTGAGAGTTTGCAGCGGTTGGAGCAAATATTATTGAATTCAAATCAGAGAAGTATTCATCTAATGTGTATGAAGAGGCTGTGCCATTAAGAATCTCTCCTTGGTATAAATTGCTCATTACCCTACTTGAAACCAAATTGCCCAAAGTATTCTTGTATAGGTTACTCATAATGTTGTCTTGGCGACGGCTTATCTTTCTGAATAAGCTCTCTTTCAACAACCACTTAGGAGCAGTAAAGAAGTGCTTTTTAAGGAAGGCCATTGCCTCTTTTTGCTTTGCCTTTTCTACAAATGTTCTAACATCTCCACCATCTGCCTCCAACTTGGCATCTGTATATATACCGCCAACCCACTTGGCTACGTGGTTTACATATCTCTGATACTGATTAACAATCTGTTCATACATAGCAGCAAGGTTGGTATAAGACTCGTTAGGTGTGCTTGTCCAATTCTCTATATTGTTCATAATATATTTGAGATTGCGCATACCCACCTCATTGCTCTCCATCTGGTTTACTCCAAGATCTTCGCTCTGGAAGCGCGGATCGCTTGGATCGCTCTCTGTACCAAAGCGATAGATAGGATCTTTGATTTTGGCTGTAACTATCTTCTTCAAATATTCAGCCTCCTCATTCTCATCCTTAAACTGCGGATAGTATCTGTAGCCCCACTCAATAGCCCATTTGTCGTATGGGCCTATGTTCGGATAAAGAAGCTCTCTCGGCATATTGTCATTAGGCTCGGCAAGATAGTTGAAGCGAGCATAATCCATTATAGATGTAGCGTGGCCGTATTTCTTCAAAAACTCTATATTCTTGAGATTTGCAACGGTATATATAGGGCAGTTGCTACCCACAAAGTTGTGGCGCAGACCAAGTGTATGGCCAACCTCGTGAGAAGAAACAAAGCGTATAAGCTGCCCCATCAGCTCAGTATCAAACTGCATCTGCCTTGCCTTATGATCTGATGGTGAGCACTGTACAAAGTACCAGTTCCTCAACAGATTCATAACATTGTGGTACCAATTGATGTGAGTCTCTATGATTTCACCACTACGCGGATCGCTCACGTGAGGTCCGCTGGCATTAGCTATGTCAGATGGCTTATAAACTATTGCAGAGTGAGTTGCATCGTCCAAGCTCCAAGTAGGATCTTCCTCTGGGGTTGGAGCAACCTTTGCATAAATGGCGTTCTTAAAGCCGGCCTGCTCAAAGGCCTCCTGCCAATCGTTCACACCCATAATAAGATATGGCACCCACTCTTTTGGAGTTGACGGATCTATATATATCACAATAGGTTTTGCAGGCTCCACAAGCTCGCCATTAATATATTTCTGCAAATCCTCCGGTTTTGGCTCCAAGCGCCAACGAGCCACAATTCTAACCCTCTCAACCCCTTGCGGATTCTTGTCAAAATCGGTGTAATTAACTGTAAAGTAGCCAACTCGCGAGTCAAATACTCTCGCCTTCATAGGCTCCTTAGGAAGCAGCACCATAGAGGTGTTGAACTCGTATGTTGCAGAGCTGCCGTTCTCCTTACCGTATGTTATAACGGTTTTCATCTCCGTATTTATAGGGTAGGTCTTTATGCCGCTTACGTATGAGCGCTCCTTTACAAAGTTCTGAATACCAAAGGCTCTCTTATGCATTCTGCTAAAGTAGAGTATAGGAGAGTCTGTGAGCAGAAAGTTTGTAACATCAATAATGTTGTCGCTCTTGTCTGCACTCTGGGCAGCAATATCAAAGGCTGCAATAAGAGCGTTTGTATTGGAGTTCTTAACATTCTGAGCCATACGCCCCTTTGCTCTCTCTCTGAGCAGCACCTGCTCCAAAAAGATTTTGTTGCCCGGCCCTTTGGCAAAGCGTACCATAGCCTCCCCTATCTGGTCTCCGGCATAGCCACTAAAGCCGTTACGGCCTCCCTCGGCAGACTTTGATATTCTTGTAACTATCTCAATATCACGGCCAATAAGAGAATCGTTGATATTTATATACCACTTCTCATCTTGATTATAGACGGTGGTGAGCCCCTCCATCTTCTTGGCATCTTTCTTAATAAACTTCTCTATGCTCTCAGGCCCCTTTTTCTTGGCCTGGCCTTGTGCGCCTTGAGGGCCGCTTTGCGCACCTGGAGCATTAGGAGCTACTTGAGTTGTAGCATTTTTCTTGTTCTTTTTATCCTTCTTCTGGGCAAAAGAATCGGTTGAGCCCATAAAAAGAATAGTGGCAGAGAGAACTATCGCCACAGAAATTCTAATAGGTTTGGCTAATTTCATATATGATTGTTATTAAAGTTTTTTCACAGGTTTGTCCTCACTTCACAATCAACACCGGCAATCCATCCCAACAGCAACGCAGCAATGCAACAACACAAATGCAACAACACAGCAATGCACACAATTATTAGACAGCCGCAACTTCTATTTGCCAAATATAATAAAAAAAGTAAAAAAATCCTTGAAAATCCACGGCACTACCTACGATTTTCAATCAAAATGGGTGTCGGAGCAGTGCTCCGATACCCACCGAACATAGTAGAATTATCATTCTGAGCGCAGCGAAGAATCTAAAA
>CADBUS010000160.1 GCA_902797895.1 uncultured Bacteroidia bacterium
AACGCAGCTAAGCTGCGAAACGGCACTCCGTGCCGGTGGCTAAAGCCACTTGCCTTTCCTGCAAGCTTGCTTTTTTTGTGGTGCCGTGCGGCGACAAAGTCGGCCGCACAACTATATTTTGGTTAGGTTGCCGCCACCGAGTTTTAATATGGTGGAGAGAGCTTCTTTGGGAGCATATCTAAGAGAGAAGGGGAGTCGCTTTGCAAAGAGAGCCAAGGTGTTGAGCTTGCGTCTGAAAGAGCTCTTTTTGAGCGCTTTTTTGCGGGTAGATTCGTGGTGGCCGAAATTGCCTCCCTGCTCAATAATTTTTAGTAGCGGTAGAGGCGAAAGTGCTCGTGCATCGGCCGCCTCTTTTTCATCAAAAGGAGATTCATTTATTCCTAAGTAGTTATAAACAAAGGATGTAAGAAGGTAATTGAATTTTAGAGTACCGCTTTTTCTAAACGCATCCACAAGCTCCGCTTTATTGTACTGCCCATCTAAAGCTCTATAAGCTAATGCTATATCGCAAATCTGGCGCAACCCAACTCCTGCTCCTATGCAGTGCTTCATAATGTGGGAAGATAGCATTAGCAGGGTAGCTTCATTACTGCTCGGCTGTGGCAGCTGTTGAGCAGAGGTCGCCAAATCGTAATAAGCCTTATGCTGATCTATATATAGGGTATCTATTTGATTTTCTGTCTTTTGATAGCTATAATGGATGCTGCCGTCGGGAGAATGATAAATATTGCGGCCGCTTTTGGTTACTAATTCTTTGGCCTTTTCAAAGTTGTTGCCATCAAAATAGATATCTATATCTCCACACTCCCTAAGATATGGGTTAGGATAGAATTTGGCCACCTCTCTTCCTTTCAGCACAATAGGTTTCAGATTATGGGAGTCAAAAAACTTCATCAACATTAGCGTTCGCTGCTCAATAAAGTGATTCTCCCTCTCAATCCTATCTGCTGTGGCAATAAGTTCAAACAGAATAGAATCAGGAACGCAGATTTCATCCGGCAAATCGCAAATCGCTGAGTAGAGAATTCCGCTTACAGTCTGTTCCTTAGCTATTTGGACGAGCTTGCTCCAGCTGTTGCCGTTAAGGTTGTGCAGCTTTTGCAAAAGCGAGTCAGAGAAGCCGTTTCTGCAATTTGCCCCGGCATAGGAGTTAAGACTATGGCGTAAGAGAGGCAGCAAAATCTGCTCAAATATTACTTTTGTATCAACCCCAATTTTTGCCATAATTTGATAGTCTCTTGGGCCTCTTGGGCAGCCTCGTTATTAGAGAGAGCAAACAACTCCGCAAGGGCATCTGCCACATCTTGCAGGCAAAATTCTTTGTTCTTGAAGAGGTTATAAAGCTCGGCAAAGGAGCTATTGACCTCTACTATACTCTTGATAGAGGATGATACCGGGGAATTGTAGATAATCAAAAGGCTCTTTCCTCTTGCACTTCTGACTGAAGACAACTCCCATAAAAGTCTCATCTATGCGGTATTTAGAGAAGATTACTACTTGGAATAGCGTTTTCTAAGTCTTGCAAAGAAACCGAGTTTGCGTCTTTTTCTTCTCTGCTCTCTGAAATCTGTAATCATCTCATAAATGGTCTCCCAGTCCGGCAACCCTCCAAGATTGTGGTCATCTATATACAGGTCTGCCAGAATTTTTGTAGAAAACCCCTTATTCTCCTTAAACTTAGAGTCTTCAGGAAAATTGCTATTAGCAGAGTAGAAGGTAAGCCCTCTCTCTTTGCAGAAAGCTATGGCATCCTCCAAAAGTTTGCCGTCTCGTGCTGTCCACAAAATTAACTTGTGCCCATCTCTTTTAAGACGCTTCAATGTATCTATGGCTCCCGGTACCTCTTCGCCTATCTCCGGAAACTTGTGTACTACTATTGTTCCATCAAAGTCAACAGCAATTGTCATTTAGTATAGTGTTAGATTCTTTTCTTTATGCCTAAAAGCTACTCCTCGTTATCGTATTCCTCATCTCCGTAGCCGTAACCATATCCGTAGCCGTACCCGTAACCATAGCCATATCCGTAGCCGTACCCGTAACCATAGCCCAACCCTCCGAACATTCTTCTGATTCTTGAGCCGTTAAGCACCACGGAGAGATTCTTTAATTTGTTGCTCTTGTATAGATCCTCTACGGCCGGCAGACTACGATAATCTGTCTGTCCGCTGCGGATTACGAATATATTCATATCAACCAATCTGTTGATAATCATAGGGTCTGCCACAGAGTTGGCCGGTGCAACATCCAATAAAATTACATCATAACGCTTTTTGAGTTCGTTAATCAACTCATCCAACTTTGTACGTCCCAAGAGCTCAGTTGGGTTAGGAGGTATATGACCTGCTGGAACAAGATCCACTCCCTCCATAACTCCCTTGTTTACAATGTTCTCTATTGTTATATTGCCGTCGCTGATAAAGTTTGATACACCCTTTGTATGGTGCTTCAAACCAAACTTGGCAGAGAGGCTTCGCTTGCGCAAATCCAAATCTATCATAAGAACTCTCTTCTTGGCATCTGCCAAACAGGCTGCTGTATTGATAGTTAAGAA
>CADBUS010000161.1 GCA_902797895.1 uncultured Bacteroidia bacterium
GATCCACAAGATGTTGGTGGTCTTGGGCTTACAACAGGGCAAGTTGGATTTGTTTATGGAACTGTTGGTATTTTGGGACTTACAATAGGCGGTATATTGGGCGGTTTGGTTGCAGCCAAAGATGGACTTAAAAAGTGGCTGTGGCCAATGGTCTGCGCCATCACCCTGCCGGACTTGGTTTATGTCTTTTTAAGCTATATGCAACAGTCGAGCCTGCTTACTATAAACATCTGTATATTTATTGAGCAGTTCGGTTATGGATTTGGCTTTACAGCCTATATGCTCTATCTAATCTATTTCTCTGAGGGAGAGCATAAAACATCGCACTATGCAATATGTACAGGCTTTATGGCACTTGGTATGATGCTTCCTGGAATGATGGCCGGCTGGCTACAGGAGACTATCGGTTACCGCCACTTCTTTGTATGGGCAATGATTTGCTGCCTTGCAACATTCATAGTTTGTGCATTTATAAAGATAGATCCGCAATTTGGAAAAAAAGGAGAGCAAGTAAGCTCTTAATATTTAATAAGTTACAGATATGAAAAAGTTTTTTTATACACACAAAATAGCGGCAAGAGTTATTGCATTAACTCTATCGCTCTTTGCAATAAGTTATATTACAGCAAATTGCCAAAGCAAGCAAGAGGAGAGTTCCGGCTCCGATAAGATAGTTCAAACCTACAAGCATATTGCAGTCAAGCCAGGTATTGAGGTGTTGCGCAGCAAAGATTTTGCTCCGCTTAAAGGCAAGCGGATAGGGCTGCTAACAAACCCTACCGGAGTAGATAGGCAGCTTAACTCTACAATAGATATTCTCCACAATGCCAAGGAGGTAAACCTTGTTGCCCTCTATGCTCCGGAGCACGGAGTACGCGGAGATATTTATGCCGGAGGAGCGGTAAAAGATGCTAAAGATCCCGATACCGGTTTGCCGGTTTACTCCGTATATGGGCAGAACAGAAAGCCCTCTGCCGAGTTTTTGAAAAATGTAGATGCGGTGGTTTTTGATATTCAAGATATAGGTTGCCGCTCCTACACATTTGTAAGTTCGCTCGGCCTTATGATGGAGGCTTGTGCAGAGGCCGGCAAGGAGTTTATTGTTTTGGATAGGCCCAACCCACTTGGAGGTGATAGAGTTGAGGGTAATATAGTGGAGGATGGATTTCACTCCTTTGTAAGCCAGTTCAAGATTCCGTATCTCTATGGCCTTACACTCGGCGAGCTGGCTTTAATGCTCAACGGAGAGAAGATGCTCTCAAAGGGAGTGCAGTGCAAGCTCACCGTTATACCTATGGAGGGGTGGCGCAGAAAGATGGTTTATGAAGAGACTAACTTGCCGTGGATTCTCCCCTCTCCACACATACCTCAAATACCAAATGCCTACTACTATCCTGTTAGCGGAATAATGGGGGAACTTGGCTATATATCTGAGGGAGTGGGCTATACACTGCCATTCCAACTCTTTGTGGCAGAGTGGATAGATGGTGCAAAGCTCTCAAAAAGTATGAATAGTCTGAATCTGCCAGGGGTGCAGTTCCGCCCAATCTACATCACTCCATATTATGGAGCAAAGAAGGGGCTCTACTGCGGAGGTGTGCAGGTATATATAACAGACTACTCAAGAGCCCGCCTTGTGGAGATACAATTCCTTGTTATGCAGGAGCTTGCAAAGCTCTATCCGGATAAGAAAGTGTTTGAGAACGCCAACAGCAAACGGTTCAGAATGTTTGATATTGTTTGTGGCACAGATTACATAAGAAAGAACTTCTCAAAGAACTATCTGTGGAGCGATGTTAAGGAGTATTTTGAGAAAGACGAGGATGCATTTAAGGAGCGCAGCAAAAAATATTACCTCTACAAATAACACAGAGTGCGTAGGTTTGTGCTATGGCGCAAGCCTATACTACTTTGAGTATTAGTGCGTTATTGTTGTGGCATAGTGTTTGTAACTATTGAGGTAAATTACTAACCTCAAAAACTAAAAAGCTATGAGAACAAACACTATCTACAATGTATGCTCAGCATTACTTGCAGCAGCGCTTATCCTCACCGCTTCATACGAGGTAGCGGCTCAGTCCTCCACAAGGAGAAACAACTCCGGTAGCAGCTCAACCGATCGCACTGCAACAGTAAGCAGAAGCGGCGGCAGCGGCAATCGTGCAGCTGTGAGCAATCCTAATGACCGCAACGGCTCTAACTTCAAGCCTGTAAACAGGAATGAAAACAAGCCGAACAATAACGGTAATGTTGGTAACAGGCCGAATAACAATGGCAATGTTACTAACAGGCCGAACAATAACAATAAGGTTACTTACAAACCTAATAACAAGCCTAATAACAATCGTATTGTAAAAGAGAGCAAGCCTAAGGGGGTATATATCACCAGCAGAGATAAAGTGGGAAGGGTACGCGTAGCTCCAAGGGTTGTTCATCGTCCGGCTCCGGTTAGAAAGTACTACGATTTTGGCTATCGCTATACTATGCGTCCGGCCAACTACTACAAGATAAGAGTTTCCGGTATCAGACTCTACTTCTGGGACGGCGTATGGTACAGATATCGCAATGGTTACTACGGAGTTTACAGGCCGCCTGTTGGCACCGTAATCCCAATATCCTATATCAGCTCTGCACTCTACCCTGTTGATTTTGAGTATGATGCCGGCTATGGAACTACCTACTATGTAGATTCTTACGCCAACTTCTACATCAGAATCAACGGTAGTGAGCTAAGGATTGTAAATGCTCCCGATGGGGCAGTACTCTACAATCTTCCGAGCGATTACTCAGAGGTGGTTTACAACGGCTTTGTTTACTACAGAGTAGGTAACTCCATCTTTGAGAAGGTAAGAACTCCAAACGGCAGTTACTTCTGCGCAGTTGGGCTTTACAGATAGTTGGGTAGCTTCAACATAATATAGAAAAGAGAGACATTGTCTCTCTTTTTTAGTAGCATCAACATAATGAGGCAGACCAAAAAGTCGCTTTAGCGACCGGCCGCTTCTGTGGCCGCAGTGCTCCCTGGGGAGCTGTGGCTTTAGCCACTGAGGGGTTAAAGATGTTGTTTGATTCGCTGTATAACAGCGAATCAAACTTAAAGTGCGTAGAATGAGTGGATTGCTTTTTGCGTAGCTGTGGGATAGCGAAAGGGGGTGCAAAACACTTTTTGATCACCCCCTGCTACACGCACAATTTGCTGCAGCAACCCTGTTATATAGAAAAATTAAATTCAAAACAGAAGTGCAATGTTTTTGAAATCCATAACTTGGTTTTCAAATAGTACAAACTGTTAAATTTTCACCTCTGATATATTCAAGATTACTTCTACCGCCTTCTCCATACTCTCTATTGGCACATACTCCAATTTGCCGTGGAAGTTGTGGCCGCCTGCAAAGATATTTGGGCAAGGGAGCCCTCTGAATGAGAGCATTGCTCCATCTGTGCCGCCTCTTATTGGCTGCACCTTAGGCTTTACCTTGGCCTTCTTCATAGCATCTATAGCCTTTTGAACTATAAAGTACTTAGGCTCCACAATCTTACGCATATTGTAGTATTGGTCTTTTACGGTAATCTTTACCACCCCTTTGCCATACTTTTTCTCCATCTTCTGCTGTATGGAGAGCATCATTCTTTTGCGGGCGTTGAACTTGGCTGTATCGTGGTCTCTTATTATCAGATTTGCCGAGGCGTTTTCTACCGTTCCGCTAACTCCAACTATGTGGAAAAAGCCCTGATACTTTTCTGTATGCTCCGGCCTCTCTTTTGGCGGCAGCATTGCAAGTGCCTCATTCATAACTACTATGGCATTAACCATTTTGCCCTTGGCATAGCCCGGATGAATATTGCAACCCTGCACCTCTATCTTTGCAGAGGCGGCATTAAAGTTCTCAAACTCAAGCTCCCCGATAGCTCCGCCATCCATAGTGTAGCCAAAGTCTGCGCCAAAATCTTTTACAGAAAAGTTCTCTACTCCGCGCCCCACCTCCTCATCGGGAGTGAAACCTATTTTAATTGTACCGTGCTTAAACTCAGGGTGGTTGACCATATACTCTGCGGCGCACATTATCTCTGCAACACCGGCCTTATCATCTGCGCCAAGCAGGGTAGTGCCGTCTGTAGTAATGAGTGTCTGCCCCTTATATCCTTTAAGTTCAGGGAATAGCGCGGTTGAGAGTTTAATCTTCTTGGCCTTGTTGAGCACTATATCCTTTCCGTTGTAATTTGGAATTATCTGCGGCTTGATATCCTTGCCGCTCGCATCAGGAGCGGTATCTACGTGGGCGATAAAACCAATTACAGGTGCCTTTTGCCCCTTTGGTAAATTGGAAGGGATGGTTGCCATAAGCACTCCCTTTGGAGTTGTCTTTACCTTTATCCCCATCTGTTTCAGCTCTTTAGCCAAAAGCTCTATCAGCTCTTTCTGGCGCTCTGTAGAGGGTGCTGCGGTAGATTCCGGATCTGAGGTTGTCCAAACCCCCACATAGCGTAAAAATTTATCTTGTACCTTTTCCATATCTCTTTTTTTATCGCGATGGTTAAATACTTTATACTTTATTCCTTATTGCTTATCTTGTACTTTGGCTTTCATTGAGCTTGATATCAAGAATATAGCAACTGCAATGTAGGCTACTATGGCTACCATCTGTGCGCCACCGCTCTCTGCCCAGCTCTTTGCAAAGAAATCTACATTTGCAAACTTGAGTATTGCAGAAACCACTCCCATCAGCGCACCACCTGCTATAAAGCCGCTGGCGATTAGTGTTCCCTTGCTCACGCGGGCCTCGTTGAGAGCCTTGTCTTTGCTGCGGCTGCCTACATACCAGGCAATTGCACCGCCTACCAAAAGCGGAAGGTTAAGATCTATCGGGATAAACATTCCAAGTGCAAATGCAAGTGCAGGCACCTTCATAAAGTTGAGTGCGAGCGCAATTATTGCTCCTATTCCGTAGAGTACCCAAGGGGCTCCCTGTCCGCTCATAAGCGGCTCAATTACAGCGGCCATAGCGTTTGCCTGAGGAGCTACAAGAGCATTCTCTCCGGTAAAGCCGTATGTTTTGTTCAGCACTATCATAACTCCGCCAACGGTGGCAGCAGCAACCAATGTTCCAATGAACTTCCAGCTCTCCTGCACCTTAGGGGTTGAGCCTATCCAATAGCCTATTTTCAAGTCTGTTATAAAGCTACCTGCCACAGAGAGCGCGGTACAAACAACGCCTCCTATAATCATAGAGGCCACCATACCCGGTACTCCGTTAAGGCCAAATGCAACCAGCACCACAGAGCCTAAAATCAAGGTCATAAGAGTCATTCCGCTCACAGGGTTGGAACCCACTATGGCAATGGCATTTGCAGCAACGGTTGTAAATAGGAAGGCTATTATTGTTACTATAAGGAGAGCAACAATGGAGAGGAGGAGTTTGTTACTATCGGGAATAACACCAAAGTAAAAGAAGAGGAAAGTAACTGCAAGCGAGAGCACAAGCCCCAGCACTATAATCTTCATACTCAGGTCTCTCTGAGTTCTAATCTCCTGCTGCTGCTCCCCGCCTTTTTTAGAGAAGCTCTTGGTTGCCAAGCCAACTGCCGATTTTATTACTCCGGCAGATTTTATGATGCTTATTATTCCGGCAACAGCAATACCTCCAATACCTATTTGGCGTGCATAGTTTTTGAAGATTGCCTCAGGCCCCAACTGAGATACTCCCTCGAATGTTGTGCCCAAGAATGTTACGGTTTCTGCTCCGCAGAGCCAGCTCATAAGTGGAATTATAACAAACCACACAAGCATTGAGCCACAGCAGATTATAAAGGCATATTTAAGTCCGATGATATATCCCAATCCCATTACGGCGGCACCCACATTAAACTTTGCCATCAGCTTGACCTTATCTGCCACAACGCTCCCCCAGTGGGTTGCGGTGGTGTATATGGTCTCGCTCCACCAGCCGAACGATGCCACAATAAAATCGTAGATACCTCCAATCAATCCGCTGAGCAACAATATTTTGGCTCCGCCGCTTTCGCTCTCTCCGCTCTTTATCACCTGAGTTGTTGCGGTGGCTTCCGGGAAAGGATACTCACCATCCTTATCCTTTACAAAATACTTTCTGAACGGAATCATAAAGAGTATTCCTATAACACCTCCCAAGAGGCTCGATAAAAATACTTTTATAAAATCTACCTGAATTTGCGGATACTTTGCCTGCAATATGTAAAGTGCAGGTAATGTGAAGATTGCACCTGCCACTATACCGCCGGAGCAGGCTCCTATAGATTGGATAATCACATTTTCCCCAATGGCATTTTTTCTCTTGAGCGAGGTGGAGAGCCCCACCGCAATAATAGCGATAGGTATGGCCGCCTCAAAAACTTGCCCAACCTTTAGCCCAAGGTAAGCAGCTGCTGCCGAGAAGATTATAGTCATTAAAAGGCCAATTGTAACACTATAGACTGTGGCCTCTTTCCACTTGCCTTGTGGAGACATAACAGGATTGTACTCCGGTTTGTTTGGTTTAGAATTGTTTTCAGACATATTAGTTCTGTTTTGATAGTGAGCGAAGATAATAAAAAAAGGCAATTATGACTATATTTGTCTCTGATTTGAATTAGGATTTTGATGGTATTGCAGGTATGAGAAGAGAATTTATCACTCTGTTTATATTAGCGGCCCTGCTTTGGGGCGGCAGTTGTTGGGCGCAGTCGCAAACGCCATTCAGCGGTGGGGCCAAAGACTCTCTGCGCGTACTTTGCACAAAGTACGATAAGTGCAACAGCGGAGTAGATGGCGTTGTAACATTCAGTGCAGTAATGGAATGTGACTCATTGAAGATGCCGGCCTATATGGTAGGTGATTCTATCGTGAGCATATTTAGCGATATAAGGGCGGAGGCCATTAAGAGCGTCCATTTTCTGTATGGCAAAACTCTTACACGAAAGATGGCAAAGAGTTTCCCCAACGGAATTTTGGTGCTTACGCTTAAAGAGGGGTTGGACTACAACTCTGCAATAGCTCTGCCGGATGGGGATAATCTCTCACGCAAGATATTTGTAACACGCCTCTCTCTCAAAGAGTTGGATAACAGCAATGGGGCTCTTGAGGAGAAACTTACAAACTATGTTCAGGAGTATGGCACAGATGATTTGCTCTTTAGAAATGCCAAGAGAGTCAATCAGGGGAGAGCAACTCCTATACTTGCCATAGATTCTCTTGAAAAACAGGCTTTTATAAAATCTTTTAGCGATTTTAGAGAGGGGGCGGTAGCAGATGTGATGGTGTATGATTCGGAGAATGCGCAGCAGCTTGTGGGAGAGAGGGGAGTAAATGGCCTTGTGGTTGTTTTGATAGATCCAAAATATACTCTATCACAGGCAATTATACCGGCATCGGAAAAGATAATAAGGAATATGGCGCAGATGCTCTATCTTAATATGGCCGCCATTGTGGTACGCACTCCAATATTGCTAAACAACTGAAAATAAACAAATAATAATAGAGTTATTATGGGAAAACTAATTAAAGAGTTCAAAGAGTTTGCCGTAAAGGGCAACGCCATAGATATGGCGGTAGCCGTTGTAATTGGCGGCGCATTTGGAGCTATTGTAACCTCTCTTGTAAACGACATTATTATGCCGTGTGTTGGCTATCTGCTTGGTGGAAAGGACTTTTCACAGTTGGCAATAGTGCTGAAAGAGGCTGTGTTGGCCGCAGACGGCACAGTGCTTACAGAGGCGGTGGCTATCAAGTACGGAGTGTTTATAAATGCAATAATCTCCTTCTTAATAATAACTTTTTCTATATTCTTGGTAATAAAGGGTTTGAATAAGTTGAAGAAGAAAAAGGCAGAGGAGCCTGCACCACCGGCAGAGCCATCTGCAGAGGAGAAACTGCTTACAGAGATTAGAGATTTGCTAAAAAATAAGCAGTAGTGCAGTAATTTTTACTACTGTATTTGGGAACTCTCTCTATAGATTAAATGTTTTTAATCATTTTTTTTTCGGCCCCTCAGTTATCTGTGGGGCCGTTTTGTTAAAAAAGTGATATTTTTTTTTGCAAAATATTTGGATGTAACAAAAAGTTATGTACCTTTGCAACCCGTTTCGCGGAAGTTACTCC
>CADBUS010000162.1 GCA_902797895.1 uncultured Bacteroidia bacterium
ATCAGATGAATTGTTCACAATAGAGATATTGCCAAATGATGGTTCTTATGGCAGTTACGATGCAGCCACCAAAACCGTTTATGGCGAGGATTATAAAGAGGGAGGTAGGGTTACGCGCTCTACAATTCATTGGGAAGCAGGCGATTTAATAACAATCTATAGTAATCAAGCTAAAATAGGAAGTTATAATAATATAAATCGTACAGCAACTTCCAATCCAATTAATAGCGATACCGCTTGCTATAAGATTACAAGCAATACTCTTTTTGAGAATTACAAATATAAAGGACAGATAGCTCCTATAGAAAATGGCAACGGCCTTTGGTGGGGCGAAAATACTCAAGATCACTATTTTATAGGCTCTTATCCTGCGATTAAACAGGTAGCCGGCTCATATACCAAATGGGGAACACCGGCAAATTCATCTATAACTCTCTCCGGTCTGAACTACTCTGTTAAGCAGAGCGATGGTTCTTTTACTCAAGATGTAGTCTTAGATGGTTCGGTAGCCAATCAATATAATCCGGAGCTGACAAAGTATGGCTATATGTATGCCGGAACTAAGGTAGCAAAGGAGAATGTGCCAGCCTCTACTGTTAATCTTGAGTTTACTCCTAACTTTACCGCCTACGAGTTTAATCTGACCGATAATAAATCTACTGCGCTTGGTGAGAAGATGATTCTAAAAAGTTTAACCATAGAGTCAGGTAATTACCTTGCGGCTGAAGGAGTTAGCACCATTCTTCAGTTTGATGGCTCCGATAACTTTTATTTCTATAGCCAATTACCGACAGAAGCTACTGATAAGAGTAAGAAAATAGTTATAAACTTTAAGAATAGCGATGGTACAGATGCTTTGCCAATCACCTTGCCAACAGGTGGCAACTATCTGAAATTCACTATACTTACTCTTGGTAAGACAACCTATGGCGGCGGCACTCAAAATGATGTGAAGATTACATTTGAGATGGAGCAGCACGAGGCAAGGGCAGTAGGCCTTGATGTGGATATTGTTAATAGAACTTTGACCTTACCTCTGATTAAAAAAGATGGTTCTAATCTTGCTGTGACTGAGGGGTATAAGGTATTGATTAGCAATTTGGGAATGAGCAATGGCTCACTTCTCTCTACAGACATAGATGCAGTAGATGTATCATCTGCAGATGCCGAAGGTTTTTATCCTCAAAAAATAAAAGTTACCAGCAGAACCAGAGAAACAACTCCTGTAGCCAAGCCTTGGACCATTTATTATGTAGAAACAGCTACAGATGGCACCGAAACAGAGTATGGTTATGATACAGAAGAGTGGCCAAACTGGATTGCGATTGATAAAAACAAAGGTACTGCCGCAGAGGAAGAGGTGACAATTACTGTTGCTCCCGGGCAGTTGGAGCCGGGCAAAATAACCTCTCCGGCAGGTAGCGTGTATATAGATAATTTGAAAAATGCCACTGCAATTGGAACTTATGAGGCTCCGCGCGATTTGTCTAAGTATGACATATACGGAAATTTATACCCATCTACTGCAGTGCCAAGTATCACTACCTCAGGCTCTCACACCGCCAACTGCTATGTGGTTAGTGCCCCGGGATATTACTGCTTCCCGCTTGTTTATGGCAATGCTGTTGGTTATACAGCAGTTAATCCGGATGCTGCAACTTTGGAAAAAGCTTACAAAGATTATAAAAACGCAGATAATGGAGATATTACAAAGCCTTATATATTGGAAGACTTGAAATATCCTAATACTAAAGCAGATACATCCAAATATGAGGCTGTTGTGATTTGGCAAGATGTACATCCGGGGGCAGAGGTGATATTAGATAAAAATCTCTCTGTGATAAATGCTCCGAGCGGTGCAGGATTATCTGATTGCAAATATATACGCTTTAGCATAGACAAAGAGAGAATATTGCCTGTTAATGCAGTTGTTGCCTTAAGGCAGAAATCAGACAAGAAGATACTCTGGAGTTGGCATATTTGGGTGGCCCCGGTGAGCGAAGATTTCTATAAGACCTCATCTTTCAAATACTTGGAAGCCGGAAGCACCACAACTGAAATATCTGCCACTATGCTCAACAGTAACTTGGGCTGGACAGCTCCGCTGAAATATGCAGCAGGTACCACAAAGGCTAAAACTGCCAAGCTACGCATAAGGCAAGATGGCACAAATACATATAAGGATATTGCGGTAGATCAGGCATCTTATACCACAGAGCCAAGAACCGGCAAATATTTCTCCTCTAATTACTATCAGTGGGGCAGAAAAGATCCGTTTATAGGTGTGCATCAAGATTTGGGAAAAGAAACTGGAGAAACCCAAACCGATAAGCCATATTCAAGCCAAAAGTCACTTTTTAATGGCTGGAACTCCAGTGCAAATACATCTCACTCGCTTTCCGGTTCTGAAATTATGAAACACGACATATCCCAATGGATACAAAACCCGGATAGCTACAATAAATATCAACCTTTTGGTAGCAAAACCGTTGATATATGTTTGTGGAATTATAGTCAGAAGACAGGCTCCCAAAACAGTGATATTCATAAAGACTATACCCGAAAGACAATTTACGACCCATCGCCTGCAGGTTTCTGTGTGCCTCCTTACAGATTTGCTACCGGTTTTACTGCCAATGGTGATTCTTCTTCCGATAAGTATGGAGAATTTGCTGCGCAGTCTGGAGCATTGCCGGTTGGAGCCAAATTTACAAACGATCATACAGCTGGAAACTATAATTTATATTTTCCCAAAGTGCCTCAAAGAACTTGTGGACCAGATAGTACTGAAAAGCCAAGTGGCAGGATTAATGCTACCGAAAACTCAGATTATTGGACATCCTTTTCATATTCAGGAGGTACCAACCAGATTCGTGTAATTTTCAGGTTTGCTATAACTACAACCTTGCGCACTATAACACCAACATCAGGGAATATAACTCAAAATCAAGCTTGTGCGGTGCGCCCGGTATTGGAGCAGAAGTAAGATATAGAACATTACGATAAAAAAACTCCCAGCCAAGTAGCTGGGAGTTTTTTATGCTCTGCTCTCTCATTCTGAGCGTTAGCTTGCTGTCATTCTGAGCGCAGCGAAGAATCTATAGGGGATTTACACATATA
>CADBUS010000163.1 GCA_902797895.1 uncultured Bacteroidia bacterium
ATTTACACATATAAGTCTATACATTCAAAAGACTCTTCACTCCGTTCAGAGTGACAGTTTGTTGAGAGTGACAGTTTGTTCAGAGTGACAGTTTGTTGAGTGGGCTGGGAGTTTTTTTTTATAAATTTTACATTAGATTTTGTATTGTTTGTAATAGATTTTATTATATTTGCCAAATTTTTAACAAAAAAGAAACATTTTACAGTATGAAAATAGGCGTTGAAATAATATCTAATACAATATACAAGATGGTTAGGACCAACAAATTAGGCATAGTTGCAACTTTAGTTGCAGCAGCCGTTGCTTTCTCTTCTTGTACCAAAGATGAGAAGGCCGATGGGCTTAAAATTTCAGCATCAGGCAAGACAATTAACTTTTCTTCTCTGATTGGTGGTAACAATCTATCTACAAAGGGAGTTTCCAATGAGGCGGCCTCTGTGACAGAACATTATGAAATAGCAGCAGAGATTGCTAACATCCAAGGCTCAAAATTTGCTGGTGAAGAGCTTTTTACTGTGGAGGTAATGCCTAACGATGGTTCTTTTTACGGCAGTTACGATGCTGCTACCAAAACCGTTTATGGTGCAGATAAAGAAGAGAGTGGTCAAAAATACTCCTCTATACTTTGGGAGAGTGGTGATGTAATCTCTATATTAAGTGACCAGGCAAAAGTAGGCAGCTTTAACTCAAACAGAACAGATGCAAGTTCCGATCCTAATCAATTGAACTCCAACAAAGCAGACTATTCAATAGAATCAGTATCTCAAAAGAGTTCAGACAAGGCTTGGGAGTGGCGTGGTACAATAGTACCGGTAAAGCAAGGTAATGGCCTCTGGTGGGGCGATAGTTCCAAAGATCACTACTTTTTTGGCTCTTATCCTAAAATGGTAGCCTACACCCCCGATCTTACCAATAAAAAGGTTACTCTTACCGGCCTAAACTACTCAGTAAAAGGTAGCGATGGCTTTACACAAGATGTTGTTTTAGACGGCTCAATAGCCAATCAGTACAACCCGAATCTCAAGGAACAGGGCTATATGTATGCCGGTTTAAAAGTTTTGGCCGCCAATGTTCCTGCCAAAGAGGTAGATATGAAATTCGAGCCGAACTTTACCGCCTATGAGGTTAATCTTACAAACGATAAGCTCACAGGGGACGGGGAATCTATGATTCTGAAGAGAGTAACTATAGAGTCCGCTCAAGATATAGCTGCAGAAGGAGTTAGCACTATTCTTCAGTTTGACGGCTCCGATAACTTTGAATTTTCTAACGATTTAAGCGTTATAACAGAACCTACCTCCAAAAGCAAAAAGATAACCATAAACTTTAAGAAAAGCGATGGTACAGATGCTTTGCCAATCACCTTGCCAACTGGTGGTAACTATCTTAAGTTCACCATCCTTACTCTTGGTAAGACCTCAAGCGGCTACCAAACCGATGTAAAGATTAAATTTGAGATGGAGTATAATGAGAATAAGGTTGGCGTTAGTGGCACAGATAAAATCCATAGGATTATGACGTTGACTCTCAAGAAGGGCACGAACAATATGCGAGTTCCGGAAGGTAAAAAGGTTGTAATCAAAAACGGCAAAATGACTACCGGTTTTTCGACACTCTCCACAAATGTAGATGCAATAGTAGTTGCTAAATCAAAGGATGTAAATGGTTATTGCAGAGACACCTTGAGAATCATAAGCAAGAGCAGAACAGATGGTACTATCCTTGAGCCGTGGGAGATATTTGCATTGGTTAATGGCAGTGAGGTTGCTTACGGCGCCGCTGATTGGCCGGAGTGGATTCGTCTCGACAAGAATAAATCTGCCACCAAACCAAAAGATTCAGTTATAATAACAACAAATCCTGGTGCGTTAGATAGAGCTACAGCCACAATAACCTCTCCTGCCGCCGGCTTTATTACCGAATTGAAGAATGCAACTCCAATAGGCAGTGAATCAACTCCGCGCGATTTGTCTAAGTATGACATATACGGAGTGGAATATGGTTCCGCAACCTCTAAAGTTACAAGCATTACCACCTCAGGTTCTCACACCGCCAACTGCTATGTGGTCAGTGCCCCGGGGTATTATAGTTTCCCGCTTGTTTATGGCAACGCTGTGGGATATACAGCAACCAATTCGGATTATGCCGCTTTGAAAAAAACCTACACAGGATACAAGAATGCAAATAATAAGGATATTTCAAGCCCTTATATATTAACTGATTTGAGTATTACCGAAGCGAATGATTTGGAGGCAGTTGTTGTTTGGCAAGATGTATATCCTGGTGCGGATGTTATTTTGGATAAAGATATCTCTGTGGTGGACGCTCCATCCGGTGCCGGTCTCACTTGCAAGTATATACAGTTTAGGATACAGCAAGAAAATATACTTCCGTGCAATGCAATTATAGCTTTAAGAAAGAAGAGTACAGAAAAGATTCTTTGGAGCTGGCATATTTGGGTAGCCCCGATAACCTCTACAGGCACCACAAGTACAGACTATTACAAATGGAATGATATATACGATTTCAAATATTTCTCTATATCCGATGCAGAGATCTCAGCTAAAATGCTGAACAGCAATTTGGGTTGGTGTCCGCCTATAAAATATAGCGGAAATACAGAGGCAAGGAGTATGACCTTGAGAATAAGGCATACCGGAACCGAAGATACCTATAAAGATGTCACCATAACACAGGAGTCTTACTCAGTTAATTCGGAGGGTGAGTTCTTCTCCTCCGTCTTCTATCAGTGGGGTAGAAAAGATCCGCTTGTTGGCTACCAGGGCGAGACTATAGGAAAGATAGATAAACCTTTCTCGAGCATTAAGGGGTATGAAATATATGCGCCAAACGAATCAAGCGATCTTGCCGGATCTACATTAAGACTTAATAAATTGGGGTTTGGTATCCTTGCTACATCAATACAAAATCCTCATCTTAACAATGGTGCAAATTACACTTCAATCAATATCATTAATTTGTGGAATAGCCTTCAAACCAGCTACACAACAAGAGGTACTTGGTATGATTATACCGCAAAGACCATTTTTGACCCATCCCCTGCCGGATTCTGTGTGCCACCTACACGTTTCGGGAATGCTTTTACGAGTACAACAGCCGGAAAGAAGCATTATGGTTCAGATATTTATGGGACATTAACTTCTTATGACGCTTCAAAAGGTATTCCGGATGGGATGCTTTTCTCTAATACAAGAAGCGCATCAGATTATAATCTATTTTTCCCAATATATTATCAGAGAAGGGCTGGTGGCGGCAGAGTACATCCTGCCACAGATAACCTTGTACGCTATTGGGCTTCTTCTTCTTATAAGAACTCTACATCATTTTGTGCTACAGTTCTGGCTTGTAATTTTGATGAAGCAGAATTTAATATCTTTCCTGCAAATGATTCCAATGTTAGTCAAAATCAGGGTAATCCTCTACGCCCGATACTAGAGCAATCATCAGAGTAGTATAAGTTAAGAGCATCAATATTTCGGATTATAGAATATAACGATTATAAAAGACTCCCCGTCTGAGTGGCGGGGAGTTTTTTTTTATGCTCTGCTCTCTCATTCTGAGCGTTAGCTTGCTGTCATTCTGAGCGCAGCGAAGAATCTATAGGGGATTTACACATATA
>CADBUS010000164.1 GCA_902797895.1 uncultured Bacteroidia bacterium
GAATTCTTCCTGTCTCACCAACTCCTGCACAGGCACTTCAAGCGCATTTGCTATTGCAATGAGGGCTTCAAGGCTGGGCTGGGTGGTGTTGGTGACCCATTTGGAAATAGTTGCCTGATCCTTTCCAAGCTTATCTGCCAACCACTTGTTGTTAAGGTCGTGTTCGGCCAGAACAATTCTTATCCGATTTAATTTTGCCATAATATCTTGTTGTCAATCGTAATCAGTGTTTCAACTAAAATCTGCATCATTTGCAAAGCGAAGACCTTCTGCTGTTTCGTGTTCATATGAAGAACCATCGCATTGATTTGCTTCTCCGTGTCGGATTTGCCATTCTTGATAGGTTGTAAAGATAAAACCGTTTTCGTGAGAAACGACATATTCCTCCCAAAACATATCGGGATTAATAGTTTCACCACTTTCATCCATCAATATCCAATCCTCTGAATGAATAAATGCCAAAATAGAATCCTTTCTTTCTTGATAGAATTTAGGATTTGGCACAAACAAGAATTTCCATCCATGTGAGAGTTTCCCGATATGCACCTCTTCATATATTTGTTGACGTAAAGAGTCTATATCTTCATCCAAGGAGCTGTCAACTTCTCCTGGACAACGGCCAATATCATCCTTGATAGAATCAATCCTTTGCTGATATTGCTTGGCTATTAAGTCCATCAATTCCTTCTTGCGTTCCGCTTTTGGAATCTTTCGCATGTATATGTTTGTCCCCATATTCCATTACTATTTATCAAATTGTTGAATGTCAAATGAATGTAGCTTTAAGAATCGCTTAACTTGTTTGCAAAGGTAGGAAATTTTATTCAAAAATAGGTAAAATAGACTTAATATTTATTACTCGTAGTAAAAAATTGATAATTTTATCAACTATTTGACACTTGACAGTCAAAGGCTTTTTTACAATGAGAATTCGGAGAAGATCGCAAAAAGTTCGGAATATTCATACAACAGAAAACAAGCGAAAAACATATAAAATATCGATTGTGGGAGTATTCTCTTTGTTTAATTCAAATGAACGTAAAGGAGAGTGAACATTATACCTAAAAATTTTCTACATTTGTTCCAATTGATTTTAATTACTGATAGTATGAACATTATTATTACTTTACTCATTGGAGCAGTTGCGGGGTGGCTTGCCGGCTTCTTCGTAATTAAAGACAAGGGCGGTCTTATTTGGAACATCTTAATTGGTCTTGCCGGAGGTTTTGTCGGTGGCTGGCTGCTTGGCAAACTCGGTGCGACCAGTCCATTCTGGGCACAATGGTATGGCCAAATTGTCAGCGCAGTCATTGGTGCCGTTATTCTATTGGCTATCTGGAACATTGTAAAGAAGGCCTTCAAGTAATCCTTCGCCCTCTGCTCTTTTAAGTAGCTCTCAAGGCCACTTAAAGCACACAATACGCCCCTCATTCACGGCCATCTGCGACATCCATCCAGGCCGGTGAGGGGTGTTTATGTACGCCCACTTCCCAGAAAATCCCCTCCTGCATAGGATTCAAAGAAAACCTTTGTAGAATCTCTTGCCAAAGGAGAGGGATATTTATGCAACAACCATTCTAAAAAAATACTCACAATTAGGTATTGATAGAGAGGTGATTAGGGGGTAGCTTTGCAATGAATTAAAGTTTATCGGATATGGAACAGCAGCAACTAAGTGGAGTAGCGGATACTTTGTATATTCCGTTGATTGCAAGAATTTATGGTTCAAAGCATTACCCTGAGTATTTTTATGACAAAGCGGCTCTCCAAATAGAGGAAAAGCTCCCCCTATCGGCAAGGCAGATGAGAGTTAAGGAGTATGAACATATTGCTGCTATAGCACGATATTATAATCTCGATAATAGTGCTAAAGAGTTCATTGCTCGCACAGAGAGTGGCAATATAATAAATCTGGGTGTTGGATTAGACACTATGTATCAAAGAATTACCCTTACATCTAACTCTAAAAAGTCAGACTCTCACACCTTTTATGAGCTTGATTTTCCTGATGTTATAAAGTTGCGCAAAGCTCAACTCGGAGAGGGAGAAAATGAGATTCTTATAGAGGGAGACATTAACAATCTTGAGTGGACTAAAGAGATTACAAACCCCTCATTGCCAACGCTTATGATTGCCTCCGGAGTATTTCAATATTTCCATCGCCACGAGCTTTTAGAGTTCTTCAAAAGGATAAAAGAAAAATTTCCTAAAGGTGAAATTGTATTTGATGCCACAGACAAATTCGGCATAAAAATGGCCAACTACTTTGTGAGGCGCACCGGCAACCAATCCGCCCAAATGTACTTTTACATAAAGAGTGCGAATGAGATAGCAAAAGCCACCAATACAGAGCTTTACAGCCATATCACTTTCTTTGCACAGACTCGCAAAATACTGCGTAAAAAGTTAAAAACAAGCACCAAAATACTTATGATGCTTGGAGACCGATTCAAAAAAGCTAACATAATACATCTCAAATTTTAACTCGTTACCTCTACTCTCTCTCCCGATAGATTATCCGCAATATTATCTGACAAAGCATACAACCTATCTCAACATTTCGTATATTTGTAGATGGTGCGGGCCGGGCAAGCCCCTGCCCTGCAGAGGTAGCTTTGCCAAAACGGGCAAACCCCTACCCTGCAAAGGCTGCTTTGCTAAATGCTCAGTGGCAGATAGGCTACCCTCCGCACGCAAACCATAAAGAGAGATATATGATACATAACTTCATCTACGATATACCTGTTAGGGTATATTTTGGCAAAGGCCAGATAGAGGGCAACTTAGGCAAAGAGCTAAAAGGTTTTGGAAAGAGGGTGCTGCTGACATACGGCGGTGGCTCAATCAAAAAATCGGGGCTGTACGACAAAGTTCTGAAAGAGATTGAAGAGGCAGGTTTGGAACTCTATGAACTGCCTGGCATTGAGCCTAATCCGCGTATCGATTCTGTGCGCAAGGGAGCCCAGATGTGCAAGGAGCACAATATAGATGTTATACTTGCGGTGGGCGGAGGCTCTACCATAGATGCCTCAAAGTTTATGGCTGCCGGAGCCTGCGTAGAGCACGATCCGTGGGATTTCTTGGACCACTCCAAACGCGCTCCTGTTACCAAGGCACTCCCGATAGTTGATATTCTGACTCTCTCCGCCACAGGTAGCGAGATGGATTGCGGCGGAGTTATCAGCAACCCTGTCACCAACGACAAAATTGGCAGAATGGAGTTCCCTATGCTACCAAAGGTCTCATTCTTGGATCCTACAATTACCTATAGTGTAAGCCCTTACCAGACAGCTTGCGGCGCAGCAGATATACTATCCCACATTTTTGAGGTCTATTTCAATATGGATCAGGATATGTATATGCTTGATTGCTTTATGGAAGGATTGATTAAGACAATTATAAAGTATGCCCCTATCGCGATTAAAGAGCCGGAGAACTATGAAGCAAGAGCAAATATGATGTGGGCCTCCTCCTGGGCAATCAACGGCTTTATAAATGGTGGAAAGAGGCAGGCTTGGAGCTGCCACCCTATGGAGCACGAACTCTCTGCATACTACGATATTACGCACGGCCTTGGGCTTGCTATTCTCACTCCGCGATGGATGAAATACTGCCTGAGTGAAAAAACCGTAAGCAAATATGTACAGTTTGCCACAAATGTATTTGGATTGGATGCAACTATGCCGAGCTTCCAGGTTGCAGAGAACGCAATAGCTCTTATGGAGCACTTTTTCTTCAAAACACTCGGCCTGAAGAGCACTCTATCTGAGATTGAGATAGATAGCTCCAACTTTGCAACAATGGCAAAGAAGGCGGTTTTGGGAGGAACGCTCAAGGGCTTTGTACCTCTAAAACAGGAGGATGTGGAAAAGATTTACACAATGTGCTTGTAACCTACTGTCACTCTGAGCGCAAGCGAAGAGTCTAAAACAAAGGAAGAAAATAGAAAAGAAAAATACAAACAAATAAACCAATTAAAAACCAATCAGATATGAACAGCTGGTTAGAAAAATACAAAGATAGAGTTACCACTCCGGAAGGAGCGGCAAGCGTAATACAGAGCGGCTGGAACCTTGTTCTTGGCCACGCAGCAGCGGCTCCTCAATTTATCCCTGAGGCTATGATGGCTCAGAAGGAGAGGCTTAAAGATGTAAACATTTACCATATGGTAACTCTGCACCCTGCAGTATATATGCAACCGGAGGGTTACGGCCACTTCCGCCACGTAACCAACTTTGCAGCAGGCAATACTCGCGATGGTATAAATGACGACCGCGGAGATTTTTTCCCATACTACTATCACGAGATTCCAAACTTCTTTGATACCAAGTACCCTGTAGATGTGGCACTTATAACGGTATCTTACCCAAACGAGGAGGGCTATTGCAGTCTCGGAATTTCTGTTGACTACACAAAGCCTGCAACAGACAGGGCAAGAATTGTAATTGCAGAGATGAACGATAAAATGCCATTCCTCGGCTATGGCGACTGCCTTATCCATATCTCCAAGATAGACCACATTGTACCAACCTCAAAGCCGATGTTTGAGCTTCCGCTTCCAAAGATTGGCCCTGTTGAGGAGAAGATTGGAGAGTATTGTGCCTCACTGATAGAGGATGGCTCTACATTGCAACTCGGTATTGGCGCAATACCGGATGCAGTACTCCATTTCCTCGGCGATAAGAAAGACCTTGGAATACACACAGAGATGTTCTCAGACGGCGTGGTAGATCTTGTAAAGAAGGGAGTTATAAACAACTCCAAGAAGAAGCTCCACCCAGGAAAACTTGTGAGCGGCTTCCTAATGGGCTCTCAAAAACTCTACGATTTTGTAGATAACAATCCTGATGTGCTTATGTATCCTGTGAACTATGTAAATGATCCGCGCACAATCTGCCAGATGGACAAGTTTGTATCCATCAACTCGGCTCTTGAGATTGATTTGCAAGGGCAGTCAACCGCAGAAAGTATTGGTCTTAAAGTATTTAGCGGCACAGGTGGACAAGTGGATTTCATCCGCGGAGCTGCCTGGTCAAAGGGCGGAAAGGCAATACTCGCCTTCCCTTCTACAGCAAAGAACGGAGAGGTATCGCGTATAAAAGCCTATCTGACAGAGGGTGCCGGCATCACAACTCCAAGAGATGATGTGGATTACATTGTAACAGAGTATGGTATAGCACATCTCAAAGGTGCAACTCTCAAAGAGAGAGCGCGTATGCTCATAAACATAGCCCATCCTAAATTCCGCGATGAGCTTATTAAGGAGTTTGAAAGAAGATTCCATAGAACAAAATTTTAGCAAATATGTACGACAAAGAACGCGGGCTCTATATCGCCCACTGCAACAACGGGCCGCTAAGCCTTATAGGTAAAATGGCCAACCGCC
>CADBUS010000165.1 GCA_902797895.1 uncultured Bacteroidia bacterium
ATAGGGTTTACTTGGCTGAATTTAAGGCCGGTATGCTCTGCAATTATCTGATTCAGCCTTTGAGACATCTTAAAATATATAGAGCGTTCAAAGTGGTTTATATTATTTGAAAAAGAGTGTTGCCCCTCAATAAAAGGGGTTATCTCAAGCAGAGAGATTCTTGGATTGTTCTCCGCAAATTTACGCACCGCAGCATTTAATCTCTTATGCTCCTCCGCTCTGTGGAAATATACCGGCAAGCTCTCTTTCTCGTATTGAATTTCGCTACCTAAAATCAGACAGATGTGGGCTTTAGGAGAGGTTTTGACGAGTAGCTGCTCTAAGTTTTGAATATATTCTTGCGGAGTTATAGGCCCCAAGAACTCATACTTTTGAGCAAACTCCTGCAGATACTCTTTTGTAAATTTGTTCATATATGGGTACTGCTCTCCGCTTATGAGCTTGTCCCAAACTTCAGGGTTGGTTAAATCTCCTGTCCACTCTCCAAAGGCTATTTTAATATCTGTTCCGCGTTTTTTATACACTCCGAGATTTGTCTCAGAAAGGGTGCTCAAAACAATCATATCCAAATCGTTATCGTACAGATGAGTGGAGAAGATTGCCGGATCGTTAAAAATGCACTCATCTACAAGAGTTTGCTTTTGCTCATCACTCAAAAATGGCAACGCCAGATAGTTTACGGAGTGGTTATGATGCTCTACCTCATTTTTTCTCAGTTGCCCAAGATAGGTAAACTCCTCTATCACCTCTCCCTTGAAAATCATATATGATGTAACAATAGCGAGATCGCAAGCTCCTTTGAATAAAATCTTTATAGGGCGCATCCCCTCTGCTCCGGCGGCCTCATTCTTGCCATCTTGTCCACTCTCTTGCGTATCCTCCATATTTATCCACTTTGGCGCAGGACCTTTTACAAGCTGAGTAATAACCGCTCCCTCAACCTTTAACTCAGGGCAAGCCAATGTGGAATAGACCCATTGCTCAACCCCCTGCCCTATGGCTCTGCAAGAGAATAGCAGATGCTCCGCTCTGCCCTCTTTAACCGCAAAAAAGCCCACAATGCCATAATCCCCAAAGCGGTCTTTTACAGTTACATATCCGCAATCATAACTGCTATCATTCAGAATGGTTTCAAGCTCCTCTTTGCTTATGCGTTTTTTGGTATAGTTGAGCTGATTGGTGCGGTGGATAAGTTCATATATACGCTCAAACTCTTTGCTGCAATCTCTGTGAATTTTTACAACAGTCTTTGTACTGTAAAGAAAGTCCAAATTGTTGGAGAACTCGCCTTTGCTACGCATCTTTTCCTCCAGCACCTTATATTGCTTAAGTCTTTTGTGGGACAAGTCTGCCGGAGTCTGCTCCTGAGCCCAACGAGTAAGAGCTTCAATTATCTGCGGCTCTGCAATCATAAGCCCTGGATTATAATGAGCTGCTTCATTGAGATTTACGGGATTATCATCTAAAAAGAGAACATTTACATCCCTTAACCCCATATCGGTTATAATCTTTTGAATACGCTGCCCCTTAGGGGTCCAGTCTATAGATTTGAACACAAAATACTCTTCTATTCCAATCTCTTTAAGGCGCTCTACTGTAGGCTCTTCATCGTTCTTAGAGCAGATGGAGTTTACTATTCCGATATCTGTAAGCCGCTTAACCAAAGCAACATTTGATGCAATCTCCTCTACTCCGCCCTCACTCAAAGTTCCTCTCCAAAAGGTGTCATCCAAATCCCAGATTACTAACTTTATTTTATCAAATTGTACCTCCATACGCACGCCTTTTTTAAAACTCCACAAAGATATGAATCTCTTTCCAAATAGAGGGCTTCTTTTATTTCTTTTAATTACTTTTGTGAGTAGAAAACGACGGCAGCAACTTAACCATAGGTACTTTAAGAATGGAGATAAGAACAATTACTTGCCACGATGTTTATAATCACGGAGCTGCGCTACAGGCTTTGGCTCTGGTTACATATTTGAATAATATTGGTCATAATGCTCAGATTATTCACTATAAGCCCGATTATTTGAACAGCTACTACAATGTCTGGAAGGTTACCAACAGCCGTTACAACAAACCCCTTTTGAGAGAGTTTTTTCTATTGGCAAAACTGCCGCATAGGCTATATGAGCTCTATTACAAAGTGATACGATTTGCTCCCTACAATCAGTTCCGCAAAAATTTTCTCCCTCTAACCAAAGAGTACAATAGCCATAGGGAACTATTGGATAATCCGCCCAAGGCAGATGCCTATATTGCAGGTAGCGACCAAATTTGGAATACGCAGATGCGCAATGGAAAAGATGGTGCTTTTTATCTCGATTTTGCACCGCAAGGGAGCATAAAAATTGCATACGCAGCCAGCTTTGCCGTAGAGCAAATTCAGGAGCAGTATCAAGGCTTTGTATCAGAAAAACTAAAAGGGCTCAACTATATCTCACTCAGAGAGAAATCCTCTTTGCCGTTGCTCGCCTCTTTGGGTAGAGAGGGGGTTGGGGTATGTGATCCTGTCTTTCTGCTCAGCAGAGAGGAGTGGGAACAATGGCTTGCGCAAAACGCTAAAAAAGAAGGGTTTAACCCATCAGGATATAAACGGGATAAAACAGAGGGCATTGGAAAATATCTTTTGATTTACGATACGGAGGGCTCTAAAAAAGTAGAAGATACTGCAGTGTCAATAGCCCGTAAACTTAATCTGAAAATTGTGAGCGTAAGCTCTTACCGCCATAGGTGCGCCGATATTCGCCTTTGGCGTCCATCTCCTTACGATTTTGTAAAACTGATTGCAGAGGCTGAATATGTGGTATCAAACTCGTTCCACGCCTCAGCCTTTGCTATCATATTTAACAGAAATTTCTGCGTAGTAAAAAGGAGCGAGAAGATTAACTCGCGTATGAAGAGCCTCACAGATGATTATAAAATAGGCAATCGCCTTGTAGATGGCTTTTTTGATGAACTTTTATTGCCGATAGATTACACCCCTATAAACGAGGCTATGCAAAAAGAGATAGCTTTCTCTAAAGAGTTCTTAAACAAGGCTTTAAGCAACTCATCACTCTGAATGAAGTGAAGAGTCTGACGGAAGGAATTTTCTTATAACGGAGCAATAGCAGCACAGCCCCAGCCGCAGACATCCGCTTGTCGGCTCGTCAAGGATGGGGACTTGTGCTGTCTGCGGAGTTACAAGCATCTAATAGATTCTTCGCTGCGCTCAGAATGACAGAAGCTGCTGCTCTGAATGACGAGGCAGGGCGCTCAGAATGACAGAAACCTTTTACAGTTTCAGCAAGACCTTTGCCGGAGTGCGCTGCAATCCCTCTGATATATATGCGCATAAGATAGTAATACATAGCGCAATACATAAAACCACCGCAAGCGGCAGGTATTGGATATGAAAAACTCCTCCCAGCAAATTGCCTCTTAACACCATTATAATAACTAAATGGAAGATATAAACTCCAATAGAATTTACTCCAATGGTTTTGATTAGCCGTGAGCAGAAGAACGGCTCTTTTACCCCCTTTAACAGACCGAACAAAGCTATACTTGCAAACATAGCCCCTATTGTTGGAAAAGAAGAGTTTACTCCGTCTAAGAGCAACCCTGTGTGATTTGTCATTATGGTAATCTTAAAGAGATTCAACCCCACTCCCACAACAAAGAGAATTATGCAGATAACAGGATTTAATTTAACATCTTTAAGATAGGCTCCTATTCTTGAATAGACAACTCCGTATAGTGTAAACAGCCCTGTCAATCCCCAGCTTGGCAGAGTGGTAGAGGGTTTGGCAAAAAGAATCACATCCCACACAAAATTATTCAGAAAGGTTACTATAAATATTGCCACAACAAACAGATAACCAATCCATTTGGGCAAAATCTGAATCAGATAGTTAATAAAATAGAGTATTGCCAAAGAGTACAAAAACCAATAGAAATCTTTGAACTGCATAACAGAGGGTTGCCCTTGTTCTAACAATAGTCCCATTACTCCACAACGCAGTAGCAAGGTCCAGAAAACTGCCACCGCAATAAGCCTCACAACTTTATTTACAACCTTCTTGAAGCTCATTTTGCCATTTATGGTAAGAGCTCCATTTACCATAAAGAAGAGTGGCACTCCGGGAACGCAGAGAGATTGAATTATCTTATTCAGATTTGGAAAGTAAAACTCATCTGCATTATAAGAAAAATCGAGCATCCCAAAATGGTAAAAAACCACCAAAAACATAGCCAATGCCTTTAGCAAATCCCACCCGAATACTCTTTTGTTTGTTGTATTTGAACTCATCTGTTTTCTTTTTTTTTGAACTACAATGAATCTTCTCTTTCTAAAGACTCTTCGTTTCATTCAGAGTGACGGATTGTATTACTTTTTAATCAACCTTTTTATCTTTTGTGTAAAGTCCACTCCAAAAACTCTGTGATAGAGCTGTTTTGCACTCTTTTTCCACTTTGGCTCGCTCGGCAACCAACTTGCCATATACCAATGAATAGAGCGGGTATTCTCCGTTTTTTTAAGCACTCCTGTAACGGGGTCTAATGGATTGAAATAATCTTTAGGATAGAAATAGTTGCCCTCTATACACTCAATCTCCCCACTGCACTTAAATCCCATTTCAGTAAAGAGATCTGTAATAAGTGGGTTCATTGTATATTGCGATATATTGCCTTGCTTGTCGTAAAACGGCAAAGTTTTATATTGCTCCAAAATCTTGTCATAGATGTGGTTACCCTTCTCTGTCGCAAGAATAAGACCTCCATTGAGAGAGCCTCTTTTCTCCTTTGTGGCAATAGTCTCAATGGCCCATATAGGGCCCTTTTGGAGCAGATCATCTATAGGCTTTATTACCTCAACATCTACATCAAAATAGACTCCTCCGTAATGGTATAAAATCCAAAATCTTGCATAGTCGCTAACAAAGGCATACTTTTTGGCCTCGTAGGCCTGCCGAGAATACTCAACAGAGTTTACATCAAAATTCTCCTCGTTCCACTCTTTAATCTCAAAATCAGGTAGATATTTTTTCCAGCTCTCAATACACTTTACGGCAGAGGGTGGCAGAGGATTTCTGCCAAACCAGCAGTAGTGTATAACCTTTGGTATAATCTGTTTATTTTCAGATGTTTCTGCCATTGCAAGACTATGTTTGATTATATTGTATCGTTATTCTTAAAGAGCTGCATCAGCCTATCAGCACGCTTTCCGCTCAGCCGCAGCTTTGGCAGCCGATGATAATAGGTAGAGACTCTGTGAAAGTCGCTGCCTGTAAAATTATACATCCCCTTGTCCAACAAATCAAAGGCACGCTCCTGTACATCAGGCCCATAATAGCCGGTAAGAGAGAGATAGTTGAGTTGAAACTCATATCCCTTTTCTTTGAGATGTTTATAGTCTGTTTTAGACATATACTTATACCTCTCCGGATGGGCTATAATAGGTTTATAACCATTGAGTGCCAGAGTATAGAGAATCTCATCCATCTCCACAGGAGGAGCTATGTATGAGGTCTCTACAAGAATATGAGCACCGTCTGAGTAGGTGAGCAAATCATTAGCCTTTACCTTCTCTAAAAACTCGCGGTTCATCATATACTCTGCAGCAAGGCGCAACTCTATATCTCCGCTGTAGAACTTTTTGAATAGTTCAAACCTCTCTTTAAGATGAGCGTTGGAGTAGCCGCCTTTAGGCTCTGAGTTATAGGCACTTTGTTTTTCAGCCTCCTCATATTCGGCAGCGTTGTTCTCCACCACCGTTACACTTGACTGCATTGATGAATCCGCAGAAGATGTTGAGGCAGAAGAAGTTGCTGCTTCATCAGCTCCGCCGTTGTGAGAGCGGTGGCGGTGGGTATGCGAATCTACCGCAGCCCCCTCCAACCCCATACTATGTGGAGTAAAGTATATTCTCTTCATTCCGGCTACAGAGAGCAGAGAGAGAAAATCCATACTCTTTGCAAACTCCTCCATTCCATCATCTACCCCCGGGAGCAGATGGCAATGAATATCTGTTGCCTCTTTCAAAAACTCGCTCCCTCTTACGCGCTTTCTATTAAACCAAAACATAAGCCCTCCTAATCTCTACCTCTATTGCGTGGGCCGAATATCCTGCTGCCCAAAATAGGGAACCACTTCAATATCTTTTGAATACGACTCTTTTTCTTACCTTCATACTCCTCCTGGCCATAACCATAACCATAACCATAGCCGTAACCGTAACCATAGCCGTAGCCATAACCATAACCATAGCCGCTCTTATTCTGCTCTGTAGAGTTGAGTACTACGCAGAGATTCTTAAGGCTCTTTTCTCTGTATAGTCTATCCACCTCCGGCAACAATCTTCTATCCATAACGCCGGCACGAATCACAAATATGGTCATATCGCAGAGTTTGTTCACTATGCTTGCATCTGCAACAACTCCGCTTGGTACGTTATCCAAAAAGATATAGTCATAGCTCTTTTTAAGTTCATCTACAAGTTTTTTAAGCCTGTCTGTCATAAGCAGTTCGGTAGGATTTGGAGGTATTGGACCTGCAAAAATCACATCCAATTTACTTGAGAAGGCTCCGCGATGGATTATCTGATTTACATCATCTACCCTGCCGCTCAGATATGAGGTGAGTCCCATAGTTACCTTAGCCTTTCCATCTGCCTCTGTCTTTGAGAGCAAAGTCTCAATAGTAGCCTTTCTTATATCTGTATCCACCAGAATAACCTTCTTGTTGGCTTGCGCAAAGCTCACCGCCAAGTTGGTGGAAACAAAGGTCTTGCCATTGCCCGGAGTTTGTGAGGTAAACATTATTACCTGCTTGTCTCCTCCGGCAATATTCATAAAGTCCATATTGGTTCTTATTATGCGGAACGCCTCAGATACGGCATCGCGCCCATCTTCTCTAACCACAATCTGGCGCCCCTCAATATCCTCTTTCTTAGGAATCTCTCCAAGGAACGGAGCAGAAACAGCCTTCTCCACATCTCTGCGGTTACGCACATATATATCCAAAATGTCTTTCAACCAGAAGATTGCGGCAGGGAAAAAGAGACCGAACAACAATGCTGCAAATAGTATCATCTTGGTATTTGGAGCAACCGGAGAGAGTGGCCCGCGAGCCCTGTCTATCACTCTGATAGAGCTCTCTGTCATAGCAAGATTTAGGGCATTCTCCTCTCTCTTGTTGAGCAGGTAGAGATATAGCTCCTCCTTGATTTTTTGCTGCCTCTCTTTTGAAATGAGCTTGTTCTGCTGCTGCGGAATTGCTGCTACTTTGCCCCTTGTTGCAGCCTCTCTGCTACGCACATTACCGGCCTGTATTGAGAGTGAGTTTACCAAATTATTTACAGATGATGCTATTGTCTGCTTCATAGGAATAAGCTGGGCATCAAGGTCTTGCACAAGCGGATTGTTTTCAGAGCTTGAGGCAAAGAGCTTATTGCGCTGTAGTAGCAGGTTGTTATATTGGCCTATCTGATTCTCAATTCCGACATCAAGCCCCAAGTTGGATGGCAATGGTTGATTTCTGTTTTGAGGATTGTTGATATAGCTCTGAATCTGACGGGCTAAAGCAAGCTGATTTTCTATGCCAAGTACAGTTCTTCTGTACTCGCTACCTTCAGATGCAAAGCCGGCTGTTTCTGTAACCACATCGGTTAGTCCGGCAGAAGATTTGTAGCTTGCAATATCGTCATCAACAGCTCCAAGTTCCTCATTTATAACCGTTAATCTATCATTTATAAACTGCTCTGTGGTTTTTGATATCTGATTTTTGTCTGATAAGGTCTCCTCATTATATGCCTCTATGAGAGTGTTTATCACCTTCTCCGCCCTAATTTCAGAAACATCTCTCATTGCCAAATTAAGAACACTCGCCTGACGGTCTGCAATAGATACATCTACCAAATTGAGATAGGTGAGAACGGTTGCCTTATGTGCCCCTTTGACTACTGTTATTGTCTCTTCTTTGTAGTTGTCTATTCTATCGGTAGGGGATATAAATACCCTGCCCACAGGTGTTTGTATTGTATCATTCAGATTCACTTTTGAGTAGTCCCCCTCTGCTGCAATCTTGCGGCCGGAGCGTTTGAATTCTGAGAGTTGAACAGTATTATCATCCAATATCTTGGCCCTAAAGGAGAAGGATGTATTAGGATGAGCATCTATAAAACTTGCCTCTACCGGAGATATTCCATAAACATTATCTTTCCTCAAACCTCTTGGAACATAGTAGCTTACGGTAAGATTGAGCTTGTTTACCACACTCTCCATAAGCTGGTAAGACTTAAAGACATAAAACTCGTTGTTCACATCCGAGGCCACCATACCGGCCATACCCAAATCTTGGAAAACTGCCGCCTGCCCCATTGTGGCACCATTTGAGTTTTTATTCTTTACAAGCACAGAGGCTGTTCTGAAATATACTTTAGGAGTCTTTTTAAGATAAAATACGGCCAGCAACAGAAATATAAAAACAGAGAGAACAAACCACCAGCGGTTTATCCAAAATATTGCAAGAATATCTCTTAAAGTTATCTGAGCGGCATTGTTATTTTTTTGCGCAGATTCTACCTGCCTAATCTCCTCTTTTGCCATTATGTAACTCTTTTATTATTTGAACATTAGCATAAGCACCGTAGTAATGAGCGATGCAGCAGAAATCCATACTCCCACATTGTTGTTCTGGTTTATTCCGCTCTGCTGCGCCTTTACCCTATTGGGTTTAACATACACAACATCGTTCTGTTGCAGATAGAACGAAGGGGAGTTTAGTACCTCCTTTGAGAGCAGGTTATTGAAGAATACCGCCCTCTCTCCGTCTGCCTCTCTCAATACCATAACGCTATCGCGGCAACCATAAATAGTCAAGTCTCCTGCAAGAGCTATGGCATCAAAGAGCGATACTCTGTCTCCCTGAACAGAGAATTTCCCAGGGCTGTTGACCTCTCCCAAAACAGAGACCGTAAAGTTCTTATATGCAACCGTTACTACAGCATCCTTGAGCAATCCATCTTCATTCAACTTGTTCTTTATCATAGATGACAGCTCTGCTCTTGTAAGACCGGCCACCTTAATTCTGCCAATTATAGGAAAGTCTATGTTACCGTTCAAATCTACCGCATAGCCGGCACTCGCCTGCTCCGAGGAGGGAGCTGCCGCTTGGCCCAGCGGATTAAAGAGAGCTGCAAGTTGTGGCTCCTTATGGCTCACAAAAATTACCAAAATATCTCCGGGCTTAATTTTCATATCCTTGGAGTTGGTAATCTTCTGCACAACTTGTGAGTTAAAGTCCTGCATATAGGCAACCTCTTTGGCGCTGCGGCAAGAGGCAGCAGCAAACAATAGAGCTATTACTGCCAATGATAATAAGTTTTTCATATCTGATTTGTATAGATTCCCACTGCTTTTATACTAATTCTACAAAAATAGTAAAAAGATTAGAAAAAGGAGCAGATTTGTTAAATAAGGGTAACTTTTGGGGTTTTATCCCAATTTATGGTGCGCGCAGCCTCTTCCAATGAGCAAAACTGTAACGCGGAGAGCAGTGAGAGAAATTTCTTCCACGCTCCCCCCTTGCCCAAATTGCTTTTAATGTTGCGCTTGGTGCGGGCAAAGAGAGTAGGCTTCTCCCTAAAATAGCTTTCATACTCAGCATCGGAGATATTCAGCCGCTCTTTAACAAAATCGAGAATATGAAAATAGAAGATATTGTAGCTGCGGCGGAGCGCCTGGTTTAGTATAAAGCTCTTTGGGAAAAAGCGGAAATATCCTCCGCCCGAAAAGGCTAACTGCCGGCCCATCAGAGAGGTCATTACAATTGGGAACTCTTTTATCTGCCCTGCCGAGCTCTCTATTATTGTTGGAATTTGAGAGCAGAAATGTGGAAAGCCCCCAAAATCGCGAGCTGCCGGAAATATAGAAGAATCTTTTGTTATGCCATTTTTTGCAAGCAGTTCAAACACCCATTTGTTACTCTCCCCTATAGAAAAGGCCGGAGCCCTATAGCTTGTAATCTTTTCTCCTATGCACTGTTGCAAGGCATCTATCGCAGCGCGAGTATCCTCCTCTACCTCGCTGCGAGTGAGCTTATTGAGCCAGATATGATTATGAGAGTGGCAACCTATCTCGTGCCCGCTCTCCTTAATCTTCTTTATTATATGAGAGTGTTCCTTTGCCATTTGGCCTACGCAGAAAAATGTTGCCTTTATTTCCAACTCCGCAAGCGCATCCAAAAGCTCTGCTAAAATTTTGTCATACTGCGCAAGGTTGGCTGTTGCAGGAAAATTTTTCTGCATTACATACCACTCTTCAATATCAAAGGAGAGAATATTCATAAACTCAATTACAAAAGGTGTTATGCCACATCAAAATCTATCAGCTGATAAAAGAGATTGGAGCTTGTCATAGGAGGCAGCTGGCCCTCTGTTAAATCTCTGAAAATTAGGTTAAACGGAGAGTGCTTTATAAATTTAGGAACTCTTAAATAGCTCCAAGGGAGCTTTGCCCCAAGCCCTACATATAAATTTATGCCAAGTGGCGCCTTTCTATTTGCCATATCCTCCAAATCAGCAATCAGCTTTTTATCAAAGGCTCCCATATAGGCATTCACTCCCATTTTGAATCGCTTTAGAATGTATCCATCTTTAGCGCAGTAATTGCCATAACCAATACGCCAAGCCAAAGAATCTGCACTCCAATATCGGCTATAGGTTTTCGCGCCGGCAGGCCTTA
>CADBUS010000166.1 GCA_902797895.1 uncultured Bacteroidia bacterium
CTCTGCTGATCTCCCATACATACCAAAACGCGCTCTTTTATATCTATTTTGGCCTGCGAGGCCGCCACTCCAAAACCAAACTGAAAGAGTATCTGATTGAGTGCCACCATTTTAAGCACAACACTCTTACCTCCCATATTGGCCCCTATTATAGTAAGCGGCTCCAACCCAAACCTTATATCTATTGGAGTAAAGTTCCGTCTGCCACCCTCAGAGGTATATATCTGAACAATATGAGGATGGAACATTCTGCAGTACTCAGTATTCCCATCTTCCGATATATCCGGAATTGTTAGCCCCAACATCTTTATCTGCAAGCACTTGGCAAGCAGTATATCCAAATCTCCAAGAGAATCCAAGGCCTCTCTAAGTTGCGGCAAAGAGCCTTTTAGCTCTCCGCTGAGCCCTTCCCTTATCTGCGCCTCCAAAGCCCTCTCCCTCCCCAAAAGCTCCAATAGTTCATCTGAGGTATTTTCTGCTCCTGAGAGCTCCTGATGCTTTTTTATCTGCCGCCTCACATCTGCCAACTCCTCTGAATATGAGTCATATATATAGAAGTTCTCTATACATAGCCCGTCGGGGTCCAAAACCGCCACAACCTCTTTGAGCTGCGGCAGAGTTATCCAATCCAAAGCAAGAGTCCGCAGATTCTCGCCGATATGGGTTGTCAGCAAAGCAAGATATTTAACTTCAAACAGCTCAATATCTTGCAGCACCACCCCATTTTGGAGCCTTTGCAGCGTGCCGGAAATATCTCTAAGGCACATAAGCCTATGTTTAAGAGCGGCAAGATGGGCGCCAACCCCCTCCGTCTCACACTCGTACAAAGCTCCGTATGTTTTTCTCAAAAGAGAATAGTACTCTTTAAGAGACTCTTTAGATATGCACAAGGCATTGCCAAGCAGCCTGTTAGCGCCGCAAGAAGATTGCAGCTGCAACGAGTCGTACATAAAACGCACTCCGCAAGGTATATCTAAAAAATCCTTAAACAACATTCTCTTTTAATTTCTCTAAATTCTCCACTCTCCCTATACTCTGTCAGCCTCTCTAACTATATCATAAACAGGCACATCAATAGCGCCTCTCATTTTCTTGCAAAGCAGTTCCGAGTTCAGCACAACTCCTTGCGGAGAGAGCGGATTTACGCAAACCGCTACCAACTTGCTCTTTTGAAGCACTCTCAACACCCCTCCTCTCTTTACAAAATTTCTGTAGAGTTGCTCCGTAACAAAAATCTTTGTAAAGTCTCTCACCACCAATGTAATCTCCCCAACCCTTTTTGAGTCTGCCAAAACTCCTAAAAACCTGTCTGTAAGAGCACCGGCCACATATAGAGCCACACTCTTTTCTGTAATATCCTCCTTTGCCTTTTCTACGGCCAAAGAGGAGTCCAAATGAAAATCCATAAGATTTCCGTTGCTGTCCAACCCCCACACCCCCTTCTCCAAATTCTTGAACGCAGCAATGCTCTCATTCTGCGCCAAATCTATCCCAACAAGCTCCACTATAAATTTAGTGCTTCTAACAAGCCGCTCCATATCAATGGAATAGGCTGCTCCGGTTGTTAGCACAAGGCTCTCACTTATTATTGGAGAGGCGCTGCTTAATCGCGATAGTGCCCCATCTACTATAGTCAAGTCCGCCCCAAACTTTGCCACACTCTCTACCCATCTGCCCAGCGATTGAGAAGAAGATGGGCCGCCAAGCATAACCTTTCCGCTTCTTAAAGCCCTGGCCGTTACTATTCTGCCAAGCGAGCTCCTCTCTGCGGTTATCTCCAGCAACTCGCTCAAAACCTGCCTGCGGTGGTAATAAGCCTCAGAGGTTGAAAATATAGTCCCCTCTTTTATTACAATCTCAGGCTTTGCAGTTCCGGTAACCTGGTCTTTACTCTCTCCATCTATACCTATAGAGGTTACCGCCACACTGTAATTGTCTGACGGCAACCTTTTTAGGATATAGTTCAAACACTCTGTCTTTCCTGTATTCTTCTCAAGCCCCACTATCGAGAGGCTTTTATACTGCCGTATCTCAGAGATGAAAGACATAGTGCGCTCAGGCTACCTGCTCTTTTTCTTTGCAACACTTTTCTTTGCAACTGCCTTGCCTTTAGCCTTTTTGGCAGAGGATTTTGTACGGAACTTAACAGCCCTCTCCTCTCTTGCCAAGTGAGCCGGCTGAATAGTCATAGCCTTGCCGGCAAGCAGGCTCGCAACACCCTCACTCTCACGGTTTTTCTTGCAATACTCGCAGTTGCAGCTATTGGTGTTGTAATCTATAGGCTCTGTATATGTGGTTATTACACCCTCGTAATTCCTCAATACCACCTTGCCGGGGGCCTGAGATATTACATAGTTAGGCATTACAGGAGTCTTTCCTCCTCCGCCCGGAGCATCTACCACAAATGTAGGCACAGCATAGCCGCTGGTATGGCCTCTGAGCCCCTCTATAATCTCAATACCCTTGGAGACAGGAGTTCTGAAATGTTCAAGCCCCATAGAGAGATCGCACTGATAGATATAATATGGCCTAACTCTCATCTTTACAAGCTGATGCACAAGATTCTTCATTACATTCACACAGTCATTTATTCCCCTCAGCAACACAGATTGGTTGCCAAGCGGAACACCTGCATCTGCCAAACGAGCGCAGGCTGCGGCAGACTCAGGAGTAACCTCCTGCGGATGGTTAAAGTGGGTATTCAGCCATACAGGGTGATACTTTTTGAGTATGTTGCAAAGCTCCGGAGTAATTCTCTGCGGGCAAACCACAGGAGTTCTGGAGCCTATTCTTATAATCTCCACGTGCTTAATGGCACGCAGCTTCTTTATAATGTACTCCAATCTCTCGTCAGAAACCATAAGAGCATCACCACCTGAAAGAAGCACATCTCTAACCTGCGGAGTTGCCTTTATGTACTCAATAGCTCTCTCCACATTGTCCATAGAGGTAGCTGCATCTTTCTGGCCTGCAAACCTTCTTCTGGTGCAATGGCGGCAATACATTGAGCACATATCTGTTATAAGAAGCAATACTCTGTCTGGGTAGCGATGAGTTAGCCCGGGAACCGGAGAATCGGTATCCTCGTGCAGAGGATCGAGCAAATCTGCAGCAGCCCTATGTGTCTCTGCCACAGTAGGAATACACTGCTTTCTTACAGGATCGTCTGCATTCTTTGGATCTATAAGGCTCAGATAGTAAGGAGTTATAGCCATCCTTATGGTTTTCAACGATTTGCGGATACCTTCCTCCTCTTCTTTAGAGAGCTTTACATACTTTTTAAGCTGCTCCAAGCTCTCTATTCTGTTCCTTACCTGCCATTTCCAATCATTCCATTGCTGGTCTGTTACATTTGGAAAAAGCTCCTTTCTTCTTGATTTTGCCATAGCAATTGTGTTAAATTAGGCGTAAAGCTCCTCAAATATCTTTCTAAGTTTCTCGCACTCACGGAGTTCTTGCAGAGTAATTTCTGCGTGCCCCTTGGTGTAGCCGTTTCCGATAATCATATTTACATCTGCACCTATACCTTCGGCACCCAAAGCAGCCTTTGTAAAGCTGGTGGCCATAGAGAAGAAGTAAACATCTCCGCCATCTTTTGTACATAGTA
Source organism: uncultured Bacteroidia bacterium (assembly GCA_902797895.1). Taxonomy (GTDB): domain Bacteria; phylum Bacteroidota; class Bacteroidia; order Bacteroidales; family UBA932; genus Egerieousia. Next base: position 3,608 of record CADBUS010000166.1, read on the forward strand.
TAGCAGTCATCTCGCAATCAGGCACATTCACACAGTTGATAGTTACATCTGCCATCTGACCGTTAGTAAGGCGGCTAACAAGCTCGTTGATTTGCACAGGAGTCATACCTGCAACGCTCTCAACCACATCGCAGAAGCCAAGATCCTTGATACGCTGTGTAGATTTAGGGCTGTTTGCAAGTCCAATAACCTTGCCTGTAACACCTACCCTCTTCTTAGCCTCATAGCAGCAGAGCATTCCGCTCTTTCCACCTGCACCAAGAATTACAACATTCTGGCCGCTCTTACAGAGCTTTGCTGTTTGAGCAGGAGCACCGGCTACATCTAATGCGCTGAGAGCCAATTTCTCCGGCATATCGTTAGGAATCTTTGCATAAATGCCGCTCTCAAACAAAATGGCCTTGCCCTTTATATCCACCTGATCCACATCTGCCTTAATGCTCAAAATCTCATCTATACGGAGCGGAGTCAGCGAGAGCGATACCAATGTTGCAATACGGTCCCCCTCTTTGAGGTCTATCTTGCCTTTTAGGGCATCGCCAATCTTCTCAACAGTACCGAGCAACATACCTCCTGAACCTGTACGGCGGTTGCGGTGCTTGCCCTGCAACTCAACATTCAGAAACATCTCCTTCTTAATCTCCTCCATCACCTCTGCCTCGTCGTTAGGATTCTTTGCCTGAGACTTGGCATAGTTATGAATATCTGTAAAAGAGGCTGAATCTATGTTAAGAGTTTGAACGTCAATGAGTATCTCATTGTCGTAAATCTCATCCATATTGTTATCCAACTTGTTGGCCGGCTGCGGAAGAACTCCCTTTGGCTCAATTACACGGTGAGTACCGTAACGATTTCCTTTTTTTTGCATATTGTTAAATTTTATTGTTTTTCAATTATTTATTTTCTCTCGACAGGTTATTTATTGCGCGGAGCAAGCCCCAGTATCTCTCTTGCCTCGTGGCTGTTGGCTATGCCTCTGCCAAGCTCATTGGCTATGCGCACAACCTTCTCAACCAGAGCGCCGTTAGATGGAGCAAGCACCCCTTTGGAGAGGTAGAGATTATCCTCAAAGCCCACTCTCACATTTCCGCCCATAGCTATTGCTGCGGCGGCCATCTGAAATGCGCTGCGGCCCACGCCGGTTACAGTCCAGGTGCTGCCTGCAGGAATGGCATTTGCCATCCAGCAGAGATTTCCAACAGTGGCAGGAGTACAGCCTGGCACTCCAAGCACAAAGTTGAACTGCATAGGCGCACCAGGAGCCTCCCCCTTGCGCACCATATTGAGTATAGTATCTATGTGCCCCATTTCAAAGCACTCATACTCAGGCTTAATTCCACGCTCCATCATACGCTTTCCAAAGGCGCGCATAGTAGGCATAGTGTTGTCAAAAATTTCATCTCCAAAGTTGCAGGTACCGCAGTCCAGAGTTGCCATTTCAGGAAGCGGGTCTGTATCAGTAGATTGGAGCCTTTCATCCGGAGTCATACCCACAGCTCCGCCTGTAGATGGAATTAAAATCACATCCGGGCAAACTTTGAGTATAGCCTCTTCGCACTCCTGAAAGCGTGCCTTGTCTTGAGTAGGAGTTCCATCATCTCTGCGCACGTGCAGATGCACTATTGCAGCACCGACATCAACAGCAGATTTTGCCTCTCTTACAATCTCTTCAACTGTATAAGGTACAGCAGGATTCTGTTTTTTTGTAACCTCTGCTCCGCAAATTGCGGCGGTAATTATCAGCTTATCCATACTCTCTCTATTTCTTGTTTCTCTGGCATTTAAGAGGTACTACGCAAGTTCCGCTTGCTCTGCAAACCACTATAGGCTCGGCCAAAACATCTGCTGCCGAGTCAGATACATCGGGGCGTGGAACAATTACTTTGCGTGCTTCAAAAACCATCTTGCGAGATGTGTTTCCAACGTGGGTAATCTCTCCCGTAGCCTCAATATAATCACCGGCATATACAGGAGCTATAAACTCCACATTATCGTATGCCTTGAATAGCCCCTCATCGCCATCGTTTATTATAAGCAACTCAGTAGCCACATCGCCAAAAAGTTTAAGCATATGCGCTCCGTCCACAAGGCCGCCGCCGTAATGAGCATCTTCTCCGCCCATTCTTACTCTTATCAAAGATTTTACTGCCATATCTCTTCTTTTTTATGTTTATCGCTATGATTATTACTCTCTAACCTTTTGTAAATTGTTGGTAGATTGATATATGTGTGTTACAAACAGATGAGGTGTTATTACAGCCTCCGGTTTAATCTCTCCTGCAGGTACAATCTTCTCCGCCTCCACAATAACCATATCTGCAGCAGTTGCCATAATAGGATTAAAGTTCTGGGAAGTACCAACATATACGCAGTTACCCATCTCGTCTGCAACAGTAGCCCCAATAAGAGCAACATCTGCATGGAGCGGCTTTTCAAGCAGATAGACCTTGCCATCTACCTCTACGGTAGGCTTTCCCTCTGCAATTACGGTACCCATTCCGGTTGTGGTGAGCACACCGCCAAGCCCTGCTCCACCGCATCTGATACGCTCTGCCAGAGTGCCCTGAGGGCAGAACTCTATCTCCAACTCCCCTGCATTCATCTGTGCAGCAGTATCAGGATTGGTGCCAATATGAGAAACATAGAGCTTCTTGATTTTCTTGGTGCCAATAAGATTGCCTATGCCAACTCCCTGATATGCAGTATCATTGCAAATGAGAGTCAAATCCTTTACATCTGTCTTTGAAAGGGCGTCGAGTATATCCAACGGAGAACCGGCGGAGAGAAATCCTCCCACCATAATAGTCATACCGCTCTTAATTTTAGAGACGGCTTCCTGTAAAGAGATTCTTTTATCCATAATATCTATTTTTAATATTTTCTATCTATTAGTATATCAGCACTTAAAGACTCTTCACTTTGTTCAGAGTGACAGCTTATTCTTCAGCTCACTCTGAGTTACGACCAATATAACTTTAAGTCTGCCCCATTAGCTCACAAATATAGTTAAAAATAGGTTAAATATAACAACATTGTTATATTTTTATTTAGAATATTATTTGATAACTTTGCCTAATGCAATAAAGCTACTATGAATACTCCGCTATTTTTAGGCACTGAGCCATATAAAGAGCTTGCCCACAAGGGGTTGGAATTAGGCATAAATCTCGGTCTTAAGATTCTTGCCGCCATAGCCATATACATAGTGGGCGGCTGGCTTATAAAAAAGATAAAACGCCTGTTTGCCAAGTTCCTTGCAAAGAGAAAGGTTGAGGCTTCTCTCTCCACTTTTTTGCAGAGCGCATTGGCTATTATTCTTCTTATAGTGCTTATTGTGAGTACTATTCACGCCCTCGGAATAGATACCACATCGCTTGTTGCGCTTATAGGAGGAGCCGGCCTGGCAATAGGAATGGCCTTTTCCGGCACTCTGCAAAACTTTGCAGGTGGGGTGCTATTGCTTGTGTTAAAGCCATTTAAGGTGGGAGATTTAATTGAAGCACAGAATCAGAAAGGCACTGTATCCGCCATAGAGATTGCTCATACTCACCTGATTACACCGGATAATAGAAAGATTATAATTCCTAATGGAGCACTCTTTAACAGCACTATAATCAATCTCTCTCAGCAGGGGCAATTGCGTTGCGAGTGGAATATCAGTATCGCATACGGAGATAATTCAGAGATAGCAAGAGCAGAAATAGTTAGAATTATTGAGCAGAATACTCTTATACTCAAGGGCAAAGAGGCTCCGGAGCAACCATACGCAATAGTTTCGGATTTAGCGCAGAGTTGCGTGGTGATAACAGGGCGCGGATGGTGCAAAAGCGAGGAGTATTTTACAGCTATGGCCGCCATAAGAGAGGCTATTTACATAGAGCTGCCCAAAAAAGGAATACACTTCCCATTCCCTCAAATGGATGTGCATATAAAACAATCTAATCAGAGTTAATATTCAATAAATAAAGAACAACTATATGGAGTTTAAGATGTTGATAATAGAGAGAGTCGATAACATCGCAGTACTAAAAATAAATAGGCCTGATGCTATGAACTCTCTTAATAATGAGCTACTTAATGAGCTTAATTGCGCCTTGGAGCAGATTGATTCAGATGAGCAGATAAGGGTTTTGATTATAACAGGAGAAGGAAGAGCTTTTGTGGCAGGAGCAGACATAGAGCAGATGAGCACAATGAATGTGCAGCAGGGCAAGGAGTTTGGGGTGCAAGGCTCGGCAGTTTTCAGAAAATTAGAGAATATCTCCAAGCCGGTAATAGCCGCAATAAACGGCTTTGCTCTTGGCGGCGGCTGCGAACTTGCACTCGCCTGCGATATAAGAATAGCCTCCAACAAGGCCAAGATAGGGCAACCGGAGGTTGGACTTGGCATAACCCCCGGTTTCTCCGGTACTCAAAGGCTTCCGCGCCTTGTAGGAGAGGGAAAAGCCAAGGAGCTCATCTATACCGCAAAAGCCATTACGGCAGAGGAGGCTTTGGCTATCGGATTGGTAAACAAGGTAGTAGAGCCTCAGGAGCTTCTCAATGCAGCAATGCAGATGGCTAAAACCATTGCCCAAAACGCCCCTATTGCCCTAAAACTGAGCAAAGAGGCAATAAATAGAGGAATGCAGACAGATATTGATAGCTCTATCGCGATAGAGAACAATCTGTTTGCGCTCTGCTTTGGCACCCAAGACCAAAAAGAGGGAATGAAGGCATTTTTTGAAAAACGCCCTCCCGAGTGGAAAAATCAATAAAAACATTTAAATATTTAACATTATGAAAGTTGCAGTAGTAGGAAACGGAACAATGGGGCACGGCATAGCACAGACCTTTGCTACAGCCGGCCACGAAGTAATCCTTAAAGGAAGAAGCGAGACCTCTTTAGGCAAGGCTCGCAAGGCGATAGAGAAGTTCCTTACAAAGAGTGTTGAGAAGGGAAAAATGGAGGAGGCTGTAAAGGGGCAGATTCTTGAAAGAATAAAGGATACAATGAGTTATGAAGATCTCAGAGATGCCGATTTGGTAATTGAAGTTGTGGCTGAAGATATGGCAGTTAAGAAGGAGATTTGGAGTGAGTTAGACAAAGTTTGCAAGAGCGATGCAATACTCGCCTCAAATACCTCATCACTCTCAATCACGGCCATTGCAGCCTTTACCTCACGCCCTCAGAATGTGATTGGTATGCACTTTTTCAACCCTGTTCCGCTAATGAAATTGGTGGAGGTTATAAAGGGGCAGCTAACCTGCCCTCAGGTGCACGATAAGGTGGTTGCCATAGCCAAGGAGATTGGCAAGAGCCCTGTATCTGTAAACGAGGCCCCTGGCTTTGTTGTAAACAGAATCCTTATTCCGCTTGTAAATGAGGGAGTTGGAATACTTGCAGATGGCATAGCCACAGCAGAGGAGATAGATGCCGCAATGCAGATGGGAGCAAACCACCCTATGGGCCCTCTCGCTTTAGGCGATTTGATTGGCTTGGATGTTTGCCTTGCAATTATGGAGGTGCTCTACAATGAGTTTGGAGATAGCAAGTACCGTCCTCATCCGCTCCTGAGAAAGATGGTACGCGCCGGCCTGCTCGGCCGCAAAACAGGCCGCGGCTTCTACGATTACACTAAATAGCAGTAATAGCACTAATGCACAATACTTTAAGGGGGTGCCAAAACACTTTTTGGCACCCCCTTTATTCGTCATTCAAAGCGTTATCCTATTTTACCCTTGCTTAGATAAGATGCAGGGTACCAACAAGGTAGAGCAGGGCGTAGCCCAACACCATACTTATGATACCTACAA
>CADBUS010000167.1 GCA_902797895.1 uncultured Bacteroidia bacterium
CAAGGAGCATGAGGTAATAATTGGTGTTTACCGCCTCACAATGAAAACCGGTTCCGACAACTTCCGCCAGAGTGCCATCCAGGGCATCATGAAGCGCCTCAAGGCCAAGGGCGCCAAGGTGATTATCTATGAGCCTACTCTGGAAGACGGTAGCACCTTCTTTGGCTCCAAAGTCGTCAATGACCTTTCCGCTTTCAAGTCCCAAAGTGACTGCATAATAGCCAACCGTTATGAACAAGCCCTGGACGATGTCCAAGCCAAAGTCTACACGCGCGATATATTTAAAAGAGACTAGATCATTGCCGAGTAACTGCCGACTAGCTGCCGAGTAATTGTTGTTTATTGAATAGAAGAGTGTTTCAAATATGGCTCAGAAGTGTTACAAACACTGATTACCATATTGCCGACCAGCTGCCGAGTAACTGCCGACTAATTGTCAAGTAGAGCAATTATGACCTTAATAAGATCACAATATCAACCAATTCTGACTCTTGATTATATGATTAAAGAGCCGGAAAATAAGATATTTGATAGGAAGTCAGCTAAAATAAAACCATCCGATTTGGCAGAAACCATTTCCGGATTTGCAAATGCAGATGGTGGTACTGTTGTTATTGGCATTACTGATAAAACCAGAGAATTTGAGGGCGTTAAGATAATTGGTGATAAAATTGGCGATTTGATGTCTGCACACAAGGATCATTGTGCGCCAATGCCTCAGTGTACTATTGAGAAGTTGGATATTACCAATGCTCAAGGCCAGCCAGACGCACTTTTATTAATACCAATGGAGTACTTTTGATAAGTGGGAAGATGTTAAAGATGGCTTTATAGGTCATGGCCTGTATCTTTTTGGTAAATATACTGAAACTAATAACTCTGTGAAGTTTATCTATTTGGGTATGGCATCATCGCTTAGTACTCAACCATCATAAGGAAGATTGTATCAAACGTAACGGCGCTAATTGCATTGGTATTCATTTGATGAATAACTCAACACCAGAATCTCGTAAAGCGGCAGAATCTGATATTCTGGCTGCTAACAGTTTTACTTGTAACGATCAGGAGAATTGATTTGCGACCCAGAGCTAACAGGTCTTTACGCTCTGCCTGGGGCTCTTGCTGACAACAGGTTAGTGAATTCTTCCGTAAAGCCGAGCCTCGCTTCTCGCCATAAATAGCATGTAACAAAAGTTTAAACACCAGAAATATGGATATTAATATTAATAACTTGGATGAAGTTATTGGAAAAATTCTGGAAGGTAATTGTATTCTTTTCCTTGGCTCAGGCTTTTCTGCTGGGGCTGTTAATGTATTGGACGAAAAGATGCCTATTGGTGGCGGTCTTGCCAAAATATTGGATGACAAAACAGGAGAGAATAGTGAAGGCGATTTAGAGGAAGCATCAGAGAGTTATATTGACAAATACGGAGAAGTAGCCCTGGCTCAACTGTTGAGGAATATCTTCTCTGTAAAAACTCCATCTAATGGCCAGATAGAAGTATGTGGATGTAAATGGAGACGTATTTACACTACGAATTACGATAATGCCGTTGAACAGATATTGGCAAAATCCGGCAAACAGTTTTTGCCGGTCACCCTTTCATCCGACTCGCAGGATTTTGTCAATAAAAGGGAGATTGTAGTGCATCTAAACGGCAGTGTTTATAACCTGTCTGCTGGTACAATGTCCACTGAGTTTAAGTTGACGTCGAGTAGCTATCTTACACAACTGTTCTTGGATAGTTCATGGCAGAATTTGTTTGAGTATGACATCAGGGACAGTGACCTTATTGTTTTCATAGGCTTCTCTCTCCGTTATGATCTGGACATCAAAAGACTCTTGTGGGAAGATAGTGACACGAAAAAGAAATGTGTTTTTATTATGGCCGAGGGGGAGGACCCCCAGAATATAAAGAAAGCGAATCGTTTTGGTGTCACATATCCCATAGGATTGGATACATTTGGTAAGAAGATAGCTGAAACAAAACGTTTAAAGCCGGTTGTGGCAACAAAACTCAATCGTCCGTATTTGTGTTTCCGAACACCTGTCATTCAAAATATATCAATTTCGAAAATTCCAGATAGTAGTATAACAGACTTGTTCCTGTTTGGAAAAGTAGACGAGCTTTTGTTGCAGAAATCAAGCGAATATCCTGACACGCTTTATTACTATATCAATCGCAATGAGTGTGATGCGGTATTGACGCAGCTAGAAAATGGCGCAAAAGATATTCTGGTTCATAGTGACTTGGGTAATGGGAAGACATTATTCATTAAAGGATTGATGCTTCGCCTGCTTAAGGAAGACTATAAGGTATATGAGTACACAAAGTTTTATGCCAGTTTAACGGACGAGATAGAAAGGATATGCAGTGAAGGTGATCCAAATACTGTAATTATTGTAGAGAACTACAATGCTAACCGCAAAATAGTCGAGGTAATACAAACCTACCGTAATAAGCAGCGGTTGATTGTTAGCGAGCGTTCCGTAACCAATGACCTGTCATACGACTGGCTACGAGAACTCGTGAAACGCGATTTTTATGAGGTTGATGTAAACAGGTTGAATGATGGCGAGATCAATCAGTGCATGTCTATTCTTGATCAGTTCGGTCTCTGGCGTAAATATTCCGACCTCCGCGATGATAAGAAACTTGAATTGTTGAAGTCTAATTGTAAGAGTAGTTTGAAACTGATTCTTCTTGAAGTAATCAATTCTACAGACATAAGAAAAAGGATAGAAGGAGATATCAAGAAAATTAGCAAGGAGCATGATGTTTATCAAGCAATGGTTCTGATGTTGGTCAGCAACTTGTTGGATTGGAATATTAGTCTTGATGGCATCTCTTATGCTTTGGGCAATACAATAAAGGGGAATGCGTCTTTCCGACGCAATGAGGTTGTAAAAGAATATATAGACTTCGGAAATTCAGAGCTCAAGGTTAAGTCTTCCATCTTGTCCGAGGTTATCCTAACCCATATTATGGATGTGGATGTGGTAAGAGAGACTCTTGTTAAAGCATTTAAGAATTTCGATAAAAAACTTGGCGACCCCGAATACAACAAGTATATGAAGACCATCCTGTCGTATGCAAGTTTGCAAAGGGTATTTAACAAGGAAGAAGGTGATGTGTTCAATAGTAATATTGTAGTTTTGTTCGAAGACATCAGGAGCTGTCGGTTCTGCGAGAATAATCCGCATTATTGGCTACAGTATGCCATCGCGAAACTAGGGGAACAAAAATATGATGAGGCAAAGATGTATTTTGAGAATGCTTATTCTTTTGCCAAACGCCGTGCGGGCTTTGATACCTATCAGATAGATAACCATTACGCCCGTTACTTACTTGAAAATGTCATTTATACTAATGCGGATGATGATTTTTTTAAGGCATTTAGGCAGGCTCACAGTATTTTGACGGATAAAAGTCATCTGAAGGACACAAAGTATTATCCTTTCAAAGTGGCAAGAAGTTATCAGCCCTTTTACTATAAGTTCAAAACGAGGATGGATAAAAAGGAACAAGCTTTCTTCCATCAGGCCTGTCTTCAAATTGACTCAATGATTAAGAGTTATAAAAATGCCATTCCTGCATATAGAACAAAGCACGAAGTAAGAGATGCGGAGGTTAAGATTGGACAAATCCTTCGCGAAATGGAGACATAACATGAGATGAGCGGCCACATAGCCAACATGTCTTACGCGTATGGATTCTCGTATTCTTGATAGCTAAGATTCAAAAATAATTATCACTCCTTTTTTACCCAAGCGACTGAACTCCTACCTTAGGACGTCATCCATAACTTACAAGAGAGAGTAATATACAGGAAAAAGTCACACATCCCCCGCACCTCATGGTGCCCCGCACAAGTTGACAATCTACGGCCACCGGTGCAATATGAACAGACTTAGAGCCCTTCCCATAGGATATAGTAAACAAATAAAATGAATATCGTCGATTTCAGCCGCCAGGCCAATTATATGCTTCTTGGAGCCACAAATGCCGTCAAGAAAGATTTGAGGCCGGGGCATACCTTTCAGGAGCCGGACTATCTTACCGCGATAGTTACAAAGTTCCCGCTGCTGATGAATAGCACGTGGCATCATGTGAATTATGGCGGTTGTTTTATCCACAAGAGTCCACAGGTGACTTTCAAGAAAGGGGGCCGATGTGAGGCTGGTGACTTGTTGGTGTTGTGCCGGAAAGCTGTAGGGACGGATTATAGATACAACGCAGCCTTATTCCAGCTGAAAAGACTTGAAGAAGACGAAGAATACCAAGTGACCAAACCCAATGAGTTAATCCAGTATGATCTTTATACAGAGTGGCCGGAGTTCTCTATAGGAGGAACGTTCAATCCAGCTAAAGTTCACAATATCAATCCCAAGACGGTTACTCCAGGTGCTCAGTATATGTTCATTAATGACCCTGACAATTATGTGCGTTATTATTGGTATGAGGAGTCTTATTTACATCACCCTTGTATTTTTACGCACGCTATACCAGAGCCGGTAATGCAAAGCAGGGCCGATTTATCATTTGGACGTTTCCTTTGGGATTTTATTCATTGGCAGAACGGCAGACCAATATCATCTGAGAAAAGGGCTGTCAATGACGAATGGTCGCGTTTCATTTGGGATTTAATTCGAAAGACCAGAAACGTGATGATTCAGAACATCAATGTGAGAGTTCAACGAAAGAATGGAATTGCAAAGCAGCAGGGAGATTTCTTCAACTTGTTGACCACTAAGGATAGTATGTCCTTTTTGCCACAGTCCTATATTGACTGGACGAATGGGGATAATGACGGTGGAAATGAAAGTGCAGACGAAACGATTAACGAAGAAGTTAATGGCGCCATATCTATACTCTTTATTGATGTGGGAGAGTAGTATAATCCAATAGTATGCGGGATTGGAGCCGATAGGCCGTACGGCCGCAGGCTCGGTTGACAGATTCGTCATTCAAAACTATTAGATTATTTCCGCAAATAAAAATTGTTTCCTTTCGCACAACAAATATAAGCAACATAACCCAAACTAAATGAAGATAGATATACATACTCCAGATGCTAAGAAACTAAAAACCAAGATTCTGAAAGACGCTAAAGATGGCGACTTGAGTACCTGGGACTATAGGTCAAACAATGACGATAGC
>CADBUS010000168.1 GCA_902797895.1 uncultured Bacteroidia bacterium
CGCACAAACGCACAAAGCAAGCCCTTTTTGCTATACCACTTTGCTATACCACTAACCTACCGCACTTTATGCTTGCTGCGCAAGCACCCTCTTTAAACCCCCAGCCGCTAATGCGGCAGCCCCCTATAGGTGGCATACGGTGCTTACAGCACCGGCCACTAAAGTGGCGGAAAAGCCAACACACTAATAGGTCGCAGAAGTGGCCAGTCGCTAAAGCGACTTTTTAGGCACCCTCTGGCACCCCCTTTTATCTTTAGTGTCTTGAAACTATGAGCAGAGGCTCATCATTATCGAGGCAACGTTTTATATCTTTTCCGCCGCTTACAACCTTGCAGAAACTCAAATCCGGCCCCTCTACCTTTTTAACTCTCAACCTGCCGAGATAGGTGCGTGCCTCTCTGCCGGCAACTGTGCGCAACTGATATACGCCAAAGGTCAAATCTGTATAAACTCCGTGTTTTGAGCCCAAATCTATATAAACCTCTTTCTGTTTGTTTGTGGTCTCTCCGGCTCTCTCAATTATATCTGCATAGAGTGGATATGCGCTATCGTAAAACCTTTCTACCTCTCTGGATATATAGGATATAGCTTTTTCAAGCGCACTTTGTCTTGAGCCGAACCAAGATGATGAACTCTCGTTGCTCTCCACGTGGAATGTGTTGCTGCTGATTATGGTGCCTGTCTGTATATCTTTCAGATTTATAGAAAAGACTATAACTGCACGATATAAATCTCTGGTCTCCTTGCGAATCTTACCATTCTTCTCTTTGTGTTCGATTGTCTCGGTTTTTGATGTGGTGGTTATATTGTAAACCATACCATCGGTAGCAAGAGAATAATCTGCATTATCGCTGTTTTCATCAAAATCTCTATCTACAACTTTAAATCTGAAAGCGTGGCTCAATCCCTTAACAATCTCACTCCTTACAGCATCTGAGTAGCTGTCGTGATTTTGATTGATCTCGCCGGTTATTACGGCTGCCAATACATCAAGAACTTTAGAGCCGCTGCCATCTTGTTTTGTTTTAGGGGAGTAATCAAAGTTACCCACATAGACATTAAAGAGGTGATTTCTATCAAACCCAGGAAGTGTCTGCTCGCTTACATTCTCTTGAGCATAAGCTCTTTCAAGTGGCATTGCTGCAACCAATAGTGCGGCAACTGCAAATAGTTTGAACATCTTTTTCATATTTCTCTCTTTTTTATTTCTTTTTTATTTCTTTTTTATCCCGACAGTTTTTGCTGCCATAAACAAATAATCAAAACAATCAGAAGCCTCTGCCGTGCTTCATCCAGAGCTTCTCTTCCATCTCTTTCCAAGTATCTCTTGCAGCCTCGTAAATTTTTGCTGTATAGGCATTAAGCTCTGTTGCTGTGGCATTTTTGGAAAGTTGCTCCAATCCGCCAAAGGCCTCTTCCTCTATCTTGAGAATATTCTCCTGTACCATCTGTTTATTCTCTTGCCAAGCTACGGTAGCAAGCCTGTTAGGGCGGCGGAACTGCCAGAGCACGCTCTCCGGATAGTATTTCTTTTGCCCGCAGAAGTTAAATGCCTCAGGCAGAGAGGTATTGCCGGCAAAGATTGGAATCCTCGGACTTTGCCCGGGGTTGTCTGCTCCCCACCAACATATTCCTCCAACTGCATCCGGCAACCAGTTTCTAAGCTGGATTACAGTGGAGTAGGAGCACCACGCCACAGCCACCGTCCTTCTGAACTCAATTGTTTCCGGAGCTATTGTGTTGAGCATATTGCGCATAGGTGTGCTAAGCCAAGGATTTGCCACAGGGCTTATTACTTTTTTGGTGGCAGGCTTGCCATATATGCTTTTAGGTGCCTCTTTATCAGGTGTTTCAACCAATACATTTTGGCACATATCAAAAGGAGTTCCCTCGTATGTGCTTCTGAAGAGCTCCATTACCTTTCTTACATCTACCTTCTCATCCGGTTTTACTGAAAACGGCAACTCATCCATATCGTAGGTAAGATTGAGCGATGGGGCTAATGAGTTGAGTATAAAGAACTCTCTATCCAAAAAGTTCTTGCCCTTGGCGTATGAGGCGTTAAAGGCTTTCCAGAATATAAACTCCCCCTTACCATCCCACAGGCCATATTCAAGCGCAACCTTTTCTGCATTGTCTGATGCCATAAAATTCGCTTTGTCTTTGCGCTCCATCTTTCCTATGCGCGGTATGTTGGCAGAAACTGCCACGTGGTCGTCCGGTACACGCTTGGCTGCCCATACGGCTCCTATTTTATTCTTTCCGCACCCTACAATCTCAAACATCCATACCTCATTCTTATCTGCAACCGTAAGGCACTCTCCTGTATCGGCATAGCCGTACTTTTCTGCAAGTGAGCCCATTAGCTTAATGGCATCGCGAGCATTGTCGCATCTTTGCAGGGCTATTCTGGCCAGGTCTTCTATCATAAAGAGGGCATCCTTGTTTACAAGGGTATCCGGCCCTACAAAGGTGGATTCTCCAATGCCAAGTTGCTTCTCGTTCATAGATGGGTAGCCGGTATTGAGATAGGCGTATGTCTTTTCTGCCTGCGGAATCTCCCCCACATATTTTACACCTGTTGTATCTCCCTTGAACTTAGTCCATCTGGTACCTCTGTAAATCTTTTCTGTATCGCCCTTTTTGTGTGTTGCGGCAGGCTCTATGGAAACCCACGTATGGGAAACTCCATCGCAGGTGTGCGATGTTATAACGGAGCCATCTTTAGATGCAAGTCTGCCAACCATTATGCTGGTACACTCATTATCTCCAAAATAGGGGTCAAGTTGGGCGGATAGTTTTAATACACAGCCCATAACAAATACTGCAAGTAGAAACACTCTTTTCATAAAAAAAGATTTATTAAGTAATTGTTACAAATTTAATAATTATTGGCAATTTCCTTTGTTTTTCTCTGCCCAATGGAGTATTTTTGGAATGTAAAACCAGAAAACTAATAACTATGCAGACAAAATCATTCTTAAGGATGGCCCTGGTGGCCACCTTGGCTTTGGGCCTATCTGTTTCTGCCCAGGCCCAGCTCAAAGGAGTTTTGAACAAGGCAAAAAAGGCTGTTAAAGATAAGGCGGAAAAGGTTGTGGATGAAACACTCAACCAAACCAAAAAAAAGGCTGCCGAAACAGCTAAAAGCACAGCTAATTCCGTTGGTGATAAAGCAGAAGAGGCGGGCATTAAACTTCCAGTTGCACTCTCTTCCGGCCCCGAGACACCTAAAATTATGGCTATGGATGAGACTCGTTCAGACTATGATGCCACAGGAAAGTATATAAACGAGGTGGCCTGGGGGTTGAGAAAAACTTCTCTTGCTGAGGCTAAAGCCTTGGCGGATAAGCTGAATACGCGTGCCAAGTGGGTAAATCAAACTCTTAGTGATATAGAGAGTGGTAAGGTGGCAGCTGATGCGGAGCTTACTCTCAACCTTAGAAAAGAGCTTGGTAACTGGGCGGCATTCTACTCAAAGTTGGGCTCAATTATGAATCTGATGAACTTTGTAACCTATCAGAAAGATGACAACGGGTTATTTTTCTATCAAGGCACACCTATGTTTATGTGCGGAGTACACGTAAGCGGTATTGAGGCAAGCGAATCGGGAGTAAAAAGGGGTAAGAGTTTGATATTCACCCGTAAAGATAATAAATCGTTCTTCTGCTCGTCGTCAATGGAGCCTATTGTTGCAGACGAAGAGGATATAAGAGTTGCAAAATTGGATTACAATATGGCTCTCAATATTGCAGCTATGTTTGAGGGCTATCCTCTGGAGTGGTGCCGTCAGACAAGGCGTGGTGTAGAGAAAGATACATACGATATCTACTATCATAAAGCCCTCTCATATCATAGTACTCTTAAAGATGCGATAGCCGGTAACTCCGTAGATAACTTAGTGTTCAAGCCTATGCCAAAGGCGGGTAGCCTCAATGCCTCATTAAAGGCCAAGGCTCTTCAGCTGCAAAAGGTTAAGAATAAAGATTGTGTAGATGTTGTAATTGTAAGCAACTCCTGGGAGGTGCAGAAAAATTCGCTCGGCACTCCTGTGCGCCGTGTGGTTTATGGCTACTCCATCTCAAAGACAAAGCACGGTAATATGGCCACAAGAGTCTCTTGGGCAGAGGATTATAAATCGGGCAAATATGGCGCTCTCCACGCTTATGGTGTAGGTATGGAGTCGTTCTATGTGAAATAGCAGAGCCTATTTTATATCTTAATTTGGGTTCAAGGTTATTTAATTAACTTTGAGCCCAATTTTTATCTAATGATGGAGAATAAGTATTATAGGAAGTTGGAGAGGAGGGAGGTTGAGGATATTGCCGAGCGCATTCTCTTTGAGGACAACCATTTTCTGCTCTTTAACAAGAGAAGCGGGGAGATAGTGCAGGGGGATAAGACGGCAGATGAGCCTTTGAGCGAAACCCTAAAGGCCTTTATCGCACAGAGAGATGGCAAGCAGGGGCAGGTCTTTATGGGAGTGGCACACCGCTTAGACAGGCCGGTGAGCGGAGTGGTTGTATTTGCCAAAACATCAAAGGGTTTGGAGCGTTTTAATGCTCTTTTGCGTGATGGAGAGGTCCATAAAACCTATTGGGCTTTGGTGCATACTCCTGAGAAAGGGGTGGTGGATAGTGTGGCTAATCCCGATGGCTGGGTGGAGCTTAGCGGCTATCTCTATCGCGATGAAAAAAAGAATAAATCATTTCTCTATAAGGGAGAAGGGGAACCACCGCAGGGCTATAAGCAGGCGAGGCTGCTCTATCGCATCATTAAAGTTTTAGACAATTATACTCTGCTGGAGGTTAGGCTCTTAACAGGCCGTCACCATCAGATAAGGGCGCAGCTCTCCAATATGGGTTGCCCTATAAAGGGGGATTTGAAATATGGGGCACGCCGCTCCAATGCCGATGGCTCTATCTGCCTGCACGCCAAGATGGTAGAGTTTGAAAATCCTATCGGGAGAAAAAATGCAAAGGGGGAGCTAACCGGTACAAATTCGGTTATAAAAGTAGAGGCTCCGCTATTGGGGGAGTTGCATAGATTATTGGAACATTAAAGCTATCTGGTTATATACAAGTAGATTACAAGAGTATGAAAAGAGCAGTTATAATGGGGGCTACTTCCGGAATTGGATATGAGGTGGCAAAGCTCCTTGCACAAAAGGGGTGGAGAGTGGGAATAGCCGGCCGCAGAGAGGAGAAATTGCAAGCTCTGGAGCAGCTTTTTCCGCAGCAGATAGCATATCAGATTATAGACATAGAGAAAGATGATGCGCCAGAACTGCTTGAGCAACTGATAGATAAAATAGGGGGGATGGAACTCTATTTTCACTCGTCGGGAGTGGGGTTTCAGAATAAGGAGCTTGAGGAAAGGGCGGAGCTTGCCACCTGTGCAGTGAATGTAACGGGCTTTACAAGAATGGTTTTGGCAGCTTGGCACTACTTTACTAAGCGGCAGGAGAGTACTCCCGATTTTTGTGGTGGGCAGATAGCTGTAATAAGCTCCGTAGCCTCTACTCGCGGGCTTGGTCCGGCAGCTGCCTACTCAGCTTCTAAAGCCTACAACAAGGCTTATATTCAAGCACTTAACCAACTTAGCAATAGTACTCGTGCGAACTCTTTGCAAAAAGGTGGC
This sequence comes from uncultured Bacteroidia bacterium, assembly GCA_902797895.1. Classification (GTDB taxonomy): domain Bacteria; phylum Bacteroidota; class Bacteroidia; order Bacteroidales; family UBA932; genus Egerieousia. Next base: position 5,641 of record CADBUS010000168.1, read on the forward strand.
TCTTCAAAGAGCAAGCCTCTAAAAATCTGCTTTACAGAAATTAGGCCCGGATTTGTAGATACTCCTTTGTTAGATACCCAAAAGTACCGCTATCCTATGCTTTTGCAACCGCAAAAGGTTGCAGAAAAGATTGTTAGGGCTGTGGAGAAAAAACGGCGGGTTGCAATTATTGATTGGCGTTATAAGATACTTGTCTTTTTCTGGAGGCTGATTCCTCGGCCTTTATGGGAACGAATAAAATTATAAGTTACGGAGAGCTGTGGAGGAGATGTTGTTGAGCGGAGCATCTTGCAGATAGAGCGCGTGGTATTTGCGGCAAATGGTTTTAACTCTGTAACCTTTTCTGGGATAAACAATTACCTTATACTCTTTTAGCAGCTCCTCTCCGCGATACCAGCGCGGCATTGCGGCAATGCTATCTGCTCCAACAACTATGATAAACTCGCAATCCGGCTCTCTTTTTTGTAGTTCTTTGAGGGTGTTGAATGTGTAGAGAGGTTCACTCAGATGAAATTCTATATCATTTACTATAACCTTATTGCATTTAATTTTTGAGAGATTGAGAATCTCCCCTTGCCATCTTTTTTTGTTGGCAGCATTTGGAACTTTTGGAGCATTTGGAACTTTTGTGTCCGGCTTTATTTCTTTATACTGTTTAGCCAATTGTAAGTTTTTACTTTCAATCTTTTGTTTCAGCTCTTTGTTGAAGGGGAATATGGCCTTTTTAAGAGCGGTGAGCCTCTGCTGCGGCTGAGCAAGTATCTGCTTATCTTTGAATGGGTTGTGAGGGCTGAGCACCATATCAAACCTATCTATTGCACAGTTGAGTATAATATATTCAGCTATGCCCAAATGGCCGTAATGCAGAGGATTGAATGAGCCAAAATAGAGTGCAACCCGTTTCATCTGAGCCTATTTTTTAACACCTTTCTTTGCAGTAGCAGTTTTCTTTGCAGTGGCAGTTTTCTTTGCAGTAGCAGTTTTCTTTGCAGTAGCAGTAGCACTTTTTTGCCTTTTAGGCTTTAGCCCCGTAAAGGCAGTGACTATTCTATCTGCCTGAGCAAAAGCATCTTCTAATTTATCGTTTATAAGTACCGTATCAAATTTAGGTGCATACTCCATCTCCTCTGCCGCCTTTGCTATGCGAGTTTTTATAGACTCCTCTGTATCTGTGCCCCTTGCCCTGAGCCTCTGCTCCATAATCTCAAGCGAGGGTGGCTGGATAAATGTTGTATATGCCTGTTTACCAAAGATTTTCTTAATATTTACACCACCTTTTACATCCACATCAAAGAGTATAATATTGCCCTTGCCCCATATTCTCTCCACCTCGCTTTTTAGTGTGCCATAAAACTTACCGGGGTAAACCTCCTCATACTCAACAAATTCATCTGCCTTAACCTTTTTTCTGAACTCCTCTTCTGTTAGAAAATAGTACTCTTTGCCGTGTACCTCTGTTCCTCTCGGAGCGCGGGATGTTGCCGATATAGAAAACTCTAACTTATTGAATACCTGCAATAAATGGGTTACTATGGTGGTTTTGCCGGCTCCGCTCGGGGCTGAGAATACCATTACTTTTCTCTCGGCCTTTTCACTCGCGATGGTTTTAGAAGCCCTTTTATTGCTCACTTTTTTTGTGGAGTTTGTGCTACTCATAATAAGGAGTTTTTGATCTAAATAATACCTTAGTTTCCGATTTGAGTACAAAGTTACTAATTATTACTATCTTTGTATTGATTGGCAGGGGCAGACCTGCCTATTATATTTGAATTTAATAACAACTTCTATAATATTTAGTTTTTAATTATGGTTTCATACAAAGAATTAGGGCTTGTAAATACTCGTGAGATGTTTGCAAAAGCCATCAAGGGAGGCTATGCTATTCCTGCCTTTAATTTTAACAATATGGAGCAGTTACAGGCCATTATAAAGGCCGCTGCAGAGAAGCGTTCACCTGTTATTTTGCAGGTATCCAAAGGAGCTCGCAACTATGCTAATCAGACTCTGCTCAGATATATGGCGCAGGGTGCTGTGGAGTATGCAAAGGAGTTGGGCTGGGAAAATCCTCAGATTGTTCTTCACTTAGACCACGGCGATACTTTTGAGGTTTGCAAGAGCTGTGTGGATATGGGCTTCTCCTCTGTAATGATTGATGGCTCTGCTCTCCCATACGATGAGAATGTTGCTCTCACCAAAAAGGTTGTAGAGTATGCACATCAGTATGATGTTACCGTTGAGGCTGAACTTGGAGTTTTGGCCGGAGTAGAGGATGAGGTTTCTGCAGAGGAATCACATTATACTCGTCCTGAGGAGGTTATAGACTTTACAACCAAAACGGGTTGTGATTCTTTGGCTATCTCAATAGGTACTTCTCACGGAGCTTACAAGTTCAAACCTGAGCAGTGCACAAGAGATCCTAAGACCGGAATTCTTATTCCGCCGCCATTGGCATTTGATGTGTTGGAGGAGATAGAGAAGAAGTTGCCGGGCTTCCCTATAGTTTTGCACGGCTCATCTTCTGTACCGCAGGAGTATGTTAAGATAATAAACGAGAATGGTGGCAAGATGCCGGATGCCGTAGGTATTCCGGAGGAGCAGCTCAGAAAGGCAGCTAAGAGTGCTGTTTGCAAGATAAATATAGATTCAGATTCTCGTTTGGCTATGACTGCAATGGTGCGTAAGGTGTTTAATGAGAAACCGGGTGAATTTGATCCTCGTAAATATCTTGGGCCTGCAAGAGATGAGATGCAGAAGCTCTATGCAGAGAAGATTGTGAATGTATTGGGTTCAGATAATAAGGCGTAGCCTTATTATCTGAACTTACTATCCCACTATTCCACCGCACTTTAAGTTTAATTGGCTGCTTTGTGCAGCCAATTAAACTATATTTTTACCCCCCCAGCCGCTAATGCGGCAGCCCCCTATAGGGGGCATATGGTGCTTACAGCACCGGCCACTAAAGTGGCTGAAAACCCACCGCACTAATAGGCCACAGAAGTGGCCGGTCGCTAAAACGACTTTTTAGTTTTGCCGCTTTTTTTTGCCCTCTGTGTCTTAACCATCACTCTGAGCGCAGCGAAGAATTTATTAAAGGATAAACTACCGCGTAAATTTTACCCGTTATCAGCACAAAATAGTATGTGCTAATCTTAAGATTGTCAAAATTTTGTCCTACACGGCTAAAAACAGAAAAAATCCTGCAATAGTCTATTAGCTTTGCACTCTATGGGGAATTTTAGCTGTTTGAATAAAAGATGAAGAAGAATGGGATAGAGGTAGCAGAGGTTATCACAAAATGTGATAACCTTGCTCAAACATCAGATATTGAGAAGATGATATTTAACATAAGAGGCCAACAAATTATGATAGATCGTCATCTTGCTCAATTATACGGTGTTACAACAAGCAAAATGAATCAACAAGTAAAACGTAACATTGCTCGTTTCCCAGATTCTTTCCGTTTTCAATTAACTGAGGTGGAACGAGATGAGGTTATCACAAAATGTGATAACCTGCAATCTCTCAAGTTTAATCCATCTTTGCCTTTTGCTTATACAGAACAAGGCATAGCACAATTATCTTCTGTACTCCATAGCCATATAGCTATAGAAATGAGCGTTAGGATTATGAACGCCTTTGTAGCAATGCGCAGATTTTTAGTTACAAATGCAGTGATATTTCAACGTTTAGATTCACTGGAACATCACAGATTATTAACAGATAGGCGTTTTGAAGAAATCTTCAGAAAACTATCTATTAATGATTTACCACAACAGGGGATTTTCTACGATGGGCAAGTTTTTGATGCTTATCGGTTTGTTTGCGGCTTGGTGCGTAAGGCTAAAAAAAATATAGTGCTGATAGATAATTATATAGATGAGACTATTCTTGCTTTACTTGATAAGCGAGGTAAAGGGGTTTCTGCTACAATCTATACCAAACACGTCAGCCAACAGCTCCAACTTGACATAAATCGTCATAACACTCAATATCGGACTATAAGCGTAGAGTATTTCAATAAAGCGCATGACCGTTTCTTGCTTATTGATGATCAGGTGTTTCACATAGGTGCATCTATTAAGGACTTAGGGAAAAAGTGGTTTGCTTTCACCTTGATGAAGGATATCACAACAGCAGAACTGATAAACAAAATAATAGGGCCGAGGTGAGGATGATTGGTTTTTGCAGCCATCAAAGAACACAAATCCCTGTCAGGACAAAAATCATCTATGCTATAGTTCAGACAGACTCTACTTTATGGACGAGCGGGCCGCTATGGCAGTAAATTCACTCACTACCAGCGATTACTCAGGAGATGCTATAGCATAGCTATTGGGCGGCAGTTAAGCCCATTTGGGAGCCCTTTTTCTTCATAAGCTCAAAGGCCTGTTCAAAGTTATTCTCTATCCGCCCGTCCAATATGGCATTCTTTACATACTCTTTTATCTCTCCGATAGCCCTGCAAGGCTCTATACCAAAGTACTCCATAACAAGCTCTCCGGTAATCGGATTCTTGAAGTTTCTTATGGCATCTTTGGCTTCCACCTCCACAAGTCGCTCTCTTACAAGCAGAAAGTTCTGTTTGTGGCGCCGTACCTTGGCCTCGTTCTTGGAGGTTATATCTGCCTCGCA
>CADBUS010000169.1 GCA_902797895.1 uncultured Bacteroidia bacterium
CTTTTGTGCAGAGCAAAACTTTACAGCAACAAAGTTGAAAAAGAGGCCGATGAGGAGTCTGAATTTGATGAGGAGTACTCAACACTTGTAGATAATGGATTAAAATATCTCAGCCGGATTGCAGAGAAACATCTTGAGCAAATAGGTCGCGATAAAAGTATGGAGAACAAGAGTACTTTCTTTATGCTCAGATATTTGTACATTATTAACTCTATTTTAGAGGCCCAAGATGTTGATGATTATTACTCTCCAACAGATGTTGATGAATATCGAGAGCATCATATCTATACCGATTTCTTGAACAGAGTTGAACGCTCTGCAAAAAATATGGGTATTCAGGATATGGCACAAGCTGCGGTCGTGCTTGCTGCCAACGGCCGTAATGAGGCTGCCCAAAAGTGTATAGCCACCCTTAAAAAACGCATCATAAAATCCGATGATTTGGGAATGTTCTTCCATTATCAAAAGAATCCTTTGCGATGGGGCTCTACAGGATTGAATGCACAAGTTGCTGCCATTGAAGCATTTGACAAAGTTACTGGAGATAGAGAGATTGTAGAACAGATGGTTAAATGGATAATTATGCAAAAGAGAGTAAGGAGCTGGGAGACCTCTCCGCAAACAGTAGATGCTGTTGATGCGCTATTAAAATATGGCAATAATCTATTCAATAACAATGGAGAAGCAACGCTCACATTTGCAAACAGAGTACTAAAGAGCAACAATAAAATAGACCACATTACAGAGAGCTACACAGATCCAGCCACTGTAAATGCCCAAACAATAAAGGTGAATAAACAGAAGAGCGGCATAGCTTGGGGAGCAGTCCACGCAACCTTTACAGAAAAACTCAACAAAGTAAAAAGCAACTCAAATAAAGATATCAGTATCAGAAAAGAGCTATATCTAAAGGTAGAAAATCCGCAAACAGGCAGACAAGAGCTGCTACCTATAAAAGAGGGAGAGAAGATAAAGGTTGGAGATATTGTTACCTCAAGGTTGATAATAGATTTAGAGATGGAGATGGATTTTGTGCAAATTATTGAGCTTAAAGGAGCTTGCTTTGAGAATAGTATGCCCCTCTCCGGATATATGCGTGGCGATGGGTATAGTTACTATCAATTAATAAAAGACACCGCTACAGAACTCTTCTTTGAGACATTGAACAAGGGGACAACCATTCTTGAGATTGATTATGTGGCAACAAGGAGCGGAGAGTACGAATTAGGCTTTTCCAAAGTGTTATCGGCATTTGCCCCAGAATTTTCTGCCCATTCCGGCTCTATGCGTATCACCATAGAGTAAGAGTTTTAGAAGTTTTGGTGCAATAATCTTCTGAATCTCGCTTTTTTTTATTAAACTTGTATCGATTATGCGCGTTTGCGTGGCAGCTATGCACGTGACGGCAATAAAAGAATATATTATTAATTAACTTAAATACTTAAACTATTATGGCTTACACAGAAGTAACGCGTACAAGCTATGGTTCAAGACTTAAGAATTCCGCAGGCGGAATTTTTACCGGTCTGCTTTTGTTTATTGGTGCAACTATTCTGCTTTGGTGGAATGAGGGACGCACAATAAAGACTACAAGAATGCTTAACAGGGCGCAAGAGATTGCGGTAGAGATGGAAAACCCTAATGTCAAAGATGCTGAATTGGATGGAAAACTGGTTCACGCTGTTGCACTTGCAACAACAGAGGACTCGCTTTCTGACCCTACGTTCGGTATAGGAGCAGTAGCCATAAAGCTCTCACGTTCAGTTGAATACTATCAGTGGGTTGAAGAATCTAAAACTCAGACCAAAGATAAGATAGGAGGTGGACAAGAGCACACCACAACCTACACATACAAAAAGGAATGGAGCTCATCCCCTGTACAGTCTGAGAATTTCAAAGATCCTGCATATCAGGGCAAAAACTTTACCTACACCACATTTGATGACTATAACGCAAAGGCCGATAGAGTAACATTCGGCGCCTACAAGTTAAATTCCTCTCAAATAGGCTCTATAGGCGGCAGGATAAATATGGAGGCCAATATAGATGAGAGCATCAAGCAGCAACTTGAGAATGTTTGTAAAGATATTGCAAAAGCTCGCAAAGGAGGTGCAATATCAGGCATCTCATCTACATCCGATACCGTAAAAGATGTTGTAAAAGAGGCTGCAAAAGATCTTGTAAACTCTGGCTATAAATATGTACACATTAGTGGTAATCAGATCTATTTAGGAGAAAATCCAAACATTCCTGAGATTGGAGATTTGCGTATTACTTTTACAAAGGTATTGCCTACTACGGTATCAATACTTGCAAAAGTTTCCGGAGATACTTTCACTGCTCATAAAGACAAGAACGGACAAACTCTTTCTGTACTCTATACAGGCGAGAGAACTATGGATGAGATGTTTGAGAGTGAACACTCCTCTAATAAACTCATATCTTGGATTTTAAGAATATTGGGTGTTATATTGGTAATAGCAGCATTAAAGATGATGATAAGCATTCTCCCTACTCTGCTGAAGGTGCTTCCTTTCTTGGGAAATATAACAGAGACCATATTAGGGTTGGCTTGCTCTGTGATTGGATTTGCTTGGTCTTTGATTGTTATTGGAGTTGCTTGGCTCAGATACCGTCCGCTCATAGGAATACCGATTCTTGCAGCTGCTATTGCACTTATTTTCTGGCTCGCAACCAAATCCAAGAGCAAGAAAAACGTTGCTACAAATGCTGCAAATAATCAAAACATAAACAACTCTATATAACAAGATTAAGATGGAGAACAGCGGTTTTGAGGGGGAGCAGCAGGTCTTTTTTGAGCTTCGCAAAGGCTCCGGCAACGGATTCAGCGATGTGGCCGGAATGGAGGAGCTCAAACAGATGATTGCAAAAAAGGTGCTCTTTGTTCTAAAGGAGAGGGATAAGGCTATAGAGTATAAACTTACCATTCCGAATGGTATGTTGCTCTATGGCCCCCCAGGGTGCGGCAAAACCTACTTTGCAGAGAGGCTGGCAGAGGAGATTGGCTATAACTATGTGATTTGTAAGGGTTCAGACTTAGGCTCCACATTTGTACACGGTACACAGGGCAAAATTGCGCAGCTCTTTAAGATAGCAAGGGAGAATGCTCCTACTGTTATAATACTTGATGAGTTTGACGCTCTTGTGCCAAGCAGAGACCAACTTACAAGTGCCCACCTAAGTTCTGAGGTGAATGAGTTTTTAAGCCAGCTCAACAACAGTGCCAAGAACAATGTTTTTGTTGTAGCTACAACCAATCGCCCGGATAAGATAGATAGCGCTGTACTCAGAACAGGCAGAATGGATTTGCAGGTATATATCCCTATGCCGGACCAAAAGTGCAGAGAGGCTATGTTTGCCCATCACCTAAAGGGCAGACCGTGTAGCGGTATTATATTGGAGGTACTTGCAAGTGCTTCCAATGGCCTAACGGCAAGCGATATAGCCTATATCGTAAACGATGTTGCACTTGGCGCTGCCATTGAGGGCGAGCCAATAACCCAGCAGATGCTGTTAAAGAGCATAGGGAGCTTCACACCTTCCATTACGCCGGCACAACTTGCAAAATATGAGCGCATCTACCGCAGCCTCTCCTCCAAGGGAATGAGCAGCGAGCAGATGCAGCAGCTTTTTAACCGTTTCTTCAAAAAGGCTTAAATAAAATCTGATAAAACTATTTGCTATGAATGTAAAAGTAAACAAAGAGGAGATTGTAATATTCAGAGGAGCAACGGCAAAGCACGCCATACTCAGATACATTCTCAAAAACAGACTTGATACCAAGAGTGTAGATAACATTACTATATATGACCGCTATGGCCACCAGATAGATCAAGATGCCCCACTTAAAGAGGGGAGTGTTATTACATTCAAATTCAATTGATTATAAACTTAATCTAAACTTATTACATTATGAGAAGGAAAATTTTATTCCTGCTTGCCGGCCTGCTGTTAATTGCCGGTACAACTGCACAAGGGCAAAATATTGCAGCCTCATACAAAACAGATATACACATTGTATCTGCCAACGATATGCACGCTGCTTTTGAGAATTTTCCTCAGCTTGCAGCTGTGGTGGATTCCCTCAGGGCGATAGACCAGCAGACTATGATTCTTGCGGCAGGAGACAACCGCACAGGAAACCCTCTATGCGACTTATATGAAATCTCCTCTTTCCCGATGGTAGCCCTTATGAACTATGTTGGTTTTGACGCAACCACATACGGCAACCACGAGTTTGACGGAGGTCAATACAACCTTGCAAGGCTTACAAATCTCTCCAACTTTGCCTACCTGTGTGCCAACGCATTTGCAGATCCTAAGTTTGGAATACAGAACCAGCCTTACAAATTCTTTGATGTAAACGGAGTTAAGGTTTGCGTGCTTGGTATTGTGCAGATTGGCTCGCACGGCCGCCCCGATACCCATCCAAAGAATGTTGAGGGTATAAGGTTTGAGCCGGTTGAGGAGACCATTCAAAAATATCTCTACCTTAGAGACAAGTGCGATGTATTTATACTGCTCTCTCACATAGGTTATGACGATGATGTTAAGATGGCAGAGAAGTTTCCACAGTTTGATTTGATTGTGGGAGGCCACTCCCATACTCAGATTGATGGAGGAGAGATACATAACGGTGTGCTTATAACACAGAATGTAAATAAGTTAAAGAGGATTACCTATACAACGCTTACCGTTGAGAACGGCAAGGTTACTGCAAAAAGCGCAAAAAATATTGAGGTTGAAAAGTATCCTAAAAAGAATGCCACAGTTCAGAATATGGTGGATTACTTTAGCGCAAACCCTGAGTTTAAGAGAGTTCTGGCGCAAGTGGAGGCTCCTTTCAGCACATACGAAGAGCTTGGCTGCCTAATGGCAGATGCCATAAGAGAGGAGAGCGGCTCAGACCTCTCATTTGCCAACTACGGCGGAGTAAGGTATGACGAACATCCTGTTGGAGGCTTTACCGTTAACGATGCTTTGAGATTGGATCCGTTTGGGAACAACGCTATTGTGATGAATATTACAGGAGAGGAGTTCAGGCAGATGATTATTGCCTGCTTTTATGCAGATGAGATGCGCTTTCCTCTAATCAGCGGAGCCAAGGCGGAGGTAACCTATACCGATGAGTCCAAGAGAAAGATTAAAGATGTTAAACTCTTTACTCCCGATGGTAAAAAATTAGATCTCAAGAAGATATATAAAGTTGTGGGCAATAGTTACGCCACCACGGTAAGTGATTCTCCACGCAGAGATCAAGGAGAAGATACCAATAGACAAACAGCAGATATGCTTATGAAATATCTTGAGAAAGTAAAGAAGATAAACTACCAAGGTGTAACCTGCATTACACATAAGTTTTAATATTGATTAACAGTAAATAACAAAGATATGATAGCAGGTATTATTATTTTAGCTCTTTTAGTTATAGTAGGTTTTTACATCTATGCCACTCAAAGAGAACTTGTCAATTTGGATGAGAAGGCCAACAATGCAATAAGCCAGATTGCTGTGCAACTCAACTCTCGTTGGGATGCTGTGAATGCGCTTGTACAGCTTACAAAAGAGTACGCTGCTCACGAGTATGCCACTTTGACTGAGACTATCGCACAACGCAGGCAACAAACTATAACCACTGCGGAAGATATTAACAACCAGCAGGCCTTGATAGGCCAGATTATGGGCCGCCTTATGGCTGTAAACGAGCAATATCCTCAGATACAGGCTGCCGGAGTTTATAAAGAGACTATGGCCGCTATAAGAGGCTATGAGGAGAATGTAAGAGTGAGCCGTATGGTATATAACGATTCTGCTACCAAAATGAATCGTATGGTACGCCAATGGCCTTCAAGCTTTGTAGCAAGTATGCTCAAGTTTGGATTGAGAGAATATCTGCAAGCAGATGAGGCAAAGAAAGATTATCCTCCAATGGGTGGCAATCAAGGCCCTGCCTCTGCACCAAACCAAAGCGGAGTTACTGAGCCGCAGAATTCCAATGAGCCACCACGTAACCCAATAGGATACAGAACCGGTGAAAACAATTAGTAAAAAACTGAATTATTGCTTTTTAGCACTTATAGTACTACTGCCTCTGCTACCTACAAAGGTGGCAGGGCAGCCGTATCTATATCACTTGGATAGCAGAGTTACGCTACAACAGAATGGCGATGCCATAATAACAGAGAGGCGCTCTATGCTGATAGGCAAACAAGGTACTGAGATCTATATTCCAATCTCAAATCTTGGCAAAATGACCATTTCTGACTTTAAAGTTAGCGATGAGAGCGGATTGCAGTATCAGCTTATGCCTGAGTGGGATGTAGATGCATCCAGAGAGCAAAAGAGCGGTAAATGCGGCATTGTGAATGTTGGTAATGGAGGCTACGAACTCTGCTGGGGTTTGGGTAGTTTGGATGGTGCCTCAACAAAGGAGAAACTCTATACGGTATCTTACAAACTCTCCGGCTTGGTAAAAGCATATCAAGATGCAGATGGCTTCAACCATATGTTTGTAAATCCGGAAATCTCCCCAACTCCGGATAGCGTTAGCGTTACATTCCACGCCCCACACATTGCACTTGATTCAACCAACACAAAGATTTGGGCCTTTGGTTATTATGGGCAGATTATTTTTAATCCCGACGGCACATTTACCGCCAGCTCAACAGAACCTTTTGCCTTTAAGCATAGTGTGATTGTGATGGCCGGCTTCAATAAGGGAGTTTTTGAAATTCCTATAGAAGAGAATCAAGAGCTTGGCCTTTTTGAAGATGTTAAAAAGAGAGCTTTTGAGGGGAGTGCTTACGAACAGGCCGGTCCAAAACCTAAAGATTGGGTAGAGCTCTCCAGCGAGAAAATCTGCAACTTCTTTGGAATGGATGTGGGAAAAAATGCAGGTTGGATAGAGGGCACCATTGTATGGAGCGTATTGGGATTAATTGTCTTCTTCTTTATCTACCTCAAATCACTTGTAATAAAACCGCTTGTATATATACTCTCTCTCAAGCCTTTAAGAGTTTTTCTAAAGAGGCGTAAGGCAGAAAAAAAAGTGGAGTGGTTCCGCGCCATTCCATTCAATGGCAGTATTGCAAGCTCGCAGAGGGTTCTCAATAATTTTACCTACAAAAGTAAGCCAAGCATCAATAATGCAGTTTCTGCATATATGATGAGGCTCTTCAACAACGGCTATCTCACAATAGTAGAGGATAACGGAAATAACGCAATATCTATAGTAAAAGGAGTTATAGATAAGACCGAGAGAACTAATACTACAGACACTACTATAGAGCAAGCTATTCTCTCAATTCTGAACCACGCATCGGGGAGCGATAATATTCTTCAACCCAAAGAGCTTAAAAGCTATATGAAGAAAAACTACACATCGGCCTCTCCACTGCGCCAACTCACAGAAACAGCCAAAATAACAAATACCGTAGAGCAAGATAAGTTATTGGGGCTTAAGAAGTTTCTTAAAGACTTCACTTTGGTGGGAGAGAGAAATGTGGGAGAGGTAAAACTTTGGAACGAATATCTTGTTTTTGCCACCTTGTTTGGAATGGCAAAGCAGGTAAGAAAAGATTTTAAGCAGATATGTCCTGAATACTTCCAGATGAGTCGCGCTGCAGATATGGTGCTTAATAACAGCGTAATTGTAGATAGCCTCATATCCAACTTCTCATACGGCACAAGCAGAGCTTTAAGAAGGATAGAGAGAAAGGAGTTTTGGGATAGTGTCAACTCCTATTCCGGAAGCAGTAGCGGCTACAGTAGCAGCGGAGGCGGAGGCCGTTCATCCTATTCAGGTGGAGGAGGCTACAGCGGTGGAGGCCGCGGTGGAGGTGTTCGTTAATTTGATTTTTGTAGCTTAATAACCAATTTATTATGAAAATGTTATACGCATTCTCATTTTTAATTACACTATTTGGGTGCGCCATAAAATCGCAAGATGGCAATCAACCACCAAAAGGAGAGATTGTGCGCTACTTGTACAAATATAAAAATGCAAGTTCGGTTCCCATAATCTATTACGAGGTTGCTCGCAACGAGAATGGGATAACCACACTCTCTGTATCAAAGAGCGAAAATGAGATAACTATCTATAAGATAGATGATAATACTCTTACAAAGATAGACTCTCTTATAAAAGAGTATAAGGTTTACAAAATTAAACGCTCTTACCGCACACCTTTGGATGTTAAAGATGGTTGGAGTTGGGATATTAAGGTAGAGTACTGTTATTCACCCGCTCTAAAAAAGAGTAGCGAGCCGCAGAAGAATTGTATTAGTTCGCACGGCTACAATTATCCTTTAAAACGCTTACCGAGGTGGAAACAGGGTATATATGCAGCTAATGACTTAATCGAGAGCATTTTAGAGGGGCTTACCGATGATGACATTATCGGTAAGGAGTTACACTACAAGCCTAAAGGAAAAGATTAGAACTTAAATCTTATCTCTATACCTCCGTGTATTCCTTTGCCTTTCTGCATAAAACCGGTGGAGCCGCTGTCAAAGTAGAATAGCGAGTAATCTTTATTAAAGAGATTGTTGCACCAAAGCGAAACTTCTACCCCATAGAGGCCACTCCTCTTTACTGTTGCAGAGTTACCTATTGAGTAGGTAACTCTGCTGTTTATAAGCGAGTAGAAGTTCTGAGCCACATCGTTTGCCTCTGTATAGTAAACCTTTCCAAGCCCAATGAAATCCGCTCCTATGGAGAGCTTGTCTGAAGCGCCTAAATCAAAGGAGTAGGCCGCTGCAAACCTGAGAGTATTAAGCGGAGCAAAAGGAACATACTTGCCCTTGTAATCCCTCTCTGCAATAGTTCTTTTACCAGCCTCATTCACAACCACTTGCGTTAGGTTTTTAACAAACTTGGCGTTGGTATAGCCGTAATCTGCCACAAAGGTAAGGCCATAAATAGGAGTATAGATAAGTGAGGCCTCCATACCATAGCTGCGGCTTTGCCCTGCATTTGAGGTATAGCGTCCAAGTCCGCTCTCTGCAAAGCGAGAGACCTGCTGATCTTTAATCTTGGTATGGAAAAGGCTCACATCCAAATTCAAAACAGATTGCAACAATGTTAGATGCGCCCCTATCTCCCTGTTCCAAGAAAACTCCGGCTTATATTTGAGCGCTGCATTTATGGTCTCATCATTCTCCAACGTGCCCACATTTTTCTGCATATCTGCCTGCATATAATCGCTGAGCATCTGTATATTAAAGCCTCCGGAACGGTAACCTCTGCTTACAATGGCGTATATGTTGTTCTTTGAATTTATATCATATTTTAATGCAAAGCGTGGAAGGAGAGTGGTTGAACGCTGGCTCTGATTGCCTATATAGGCCACCTCATACTTGCCCTCTGTAACCTTGCCCATTCTCTCCATTTTATAGTTCATTGCTCCGCCGGTATTGTACTTTATGCTGTTTTTCTCATAATCTATTCGCAAGGCGAGCGTTGCAGAGAGCCCCTTTACCCCAAACAGACCATTGAACACGCTCTGATGATAGAGCGCCACTCCCGATGATGGCAGATGAAATAACCCAGGTATAGGAATGTAATCGTCTGTCAGCTTTACCTTTACCGGCGAATGAGCCATAGCCGCATCCATAGTGGCCTGCAGAGCGGCTATAAAATCCTTTCCAAAGGTGAGCGGAGTCTGGTTACGGTTCCAGCTATAAAAGCCTGAGAGTCCTGTGCTAAAATCCATACCTTCCCAGATACCGCTTCTGTGCCCCTTGAGCATAAACTCCTGAGTTATAGCATTTTGTTTTTGCATCTGAATCATAGTAAAGCGGTCTGCAGGAGTATAATCCTGGTCCATCTTCATTCTGTCTCTAAGATACTGCCATCCTGTAGATGAGGTTATGGTGTACTTTGATGAAGGAGTGTAACTTACTATAAGACCGCTATTTAGCAAATTACGGTAGTAGCTGCTCTCATAATTGTAGTTAGGGGCAGAGTATTCACCGCTCTCCTTATTATACTCTCCGTATGGATAGCCGCCGTCATCTGTATATTCGTAACTTGCGTTAAGGTCTATTTTCCAATGGTTTGACGGCTTATATACCGCGTGTATCCTGCCTCCGGCACTCGCCCCCTTGTCTATCTTTTTGCCGCTAAAGGCATTGGTATAGAATCCGCCTGTACGATCTGCAAAACCACCGGCAGAAAAAGCAAACTTAGAGCTTACTCTGTGATAGTGAGTGAGCGATGCTCTGTAATTACCTTTGGTTGCAACTCCCAACATCACATCGGTACCGGCATAATCAAACGGAGACTTGGTGGTAATGTTTATAAGGCCGCCCATTGTATTTTTACCATAGAGAGTTCCCTGCGGCCCTCTCAATACCTCAATACGCTCAATATCGGCATAGTCAAAGTCAAAGGAAGATTTGTCCCAATATGGCAATCCATCTACATAAACACCAACCGCAGAGGAGTTTATACGCGAGCCAATACCTCTTATGTAGATAGATGATGTGAGCTTTGTACCATAATTAGGGATATAGAGATTTGGCACAATGCCGGTAAGGCTCTTCATACTAAAAATTCTACCCTGCTCCAAGTTCTTGCGTGTAATTATAGTAGAGGAGATTGGCTGCTGCTTCAAAGCTCTGTTCTCCTTGGTTGTTCCAACAATCCATAACTCATCTATCGAATATTTTTTGAGAGTGTCTGCACTACTCTGCGCAAAAGATGGGGCTGAGAAGATTGCCGCAAATGCAAGCAGAGCCGCCCCTTTTATTATTTTAGAATTCAATATCATAGTTCCTCTATATTTATCTATTTATCCAACCAAACGGATGCTCTGCAATAGGTAGCTTTGCAAGCGGATGGTAATCTCCTTTAAGCCCCACAGGCTCTGCGTGGCGAATATCGTAAATCATTTTAAGGCTCTCGGCAGCACAGCCAATGCGGAATCCCTCGCCCTCTAAAATCTTCTTGTAGCTCAAAGCGTGCAACTCTGTAAAACCCTGGCTGAATTCAAGTTCCTCGCCATCTATAGTAATACTTCTAAAGGTCTTCTTCTCCCCTTGCACTGCGTTGGCAGGAAGAGTCTGCTCGTTTATGCTCAAAAAGTAGCGCACCCTCGCTCTTTCAAGTTCAAGGTAGCCGGCCACCCTATCGTGAGTCTTAATGTGCACAACACTTTTTTTAGCAGCCCCAAATACCCATTGCAACATATCGTAAAGGTGCACACCAATATTTGTAGCAAGCCCTCCGCTCTTTGTTTCATCTCCTTTCCAACTTGCGTAATACCATTTGCCTCTGGAGGTTATGTAGGTCATATCAACATCGTAAACCTTATCTTTAGGCCCCGTTTCTATTCTCTTTTTAAGCTCTGCGATAGAGTCGTGCAACCTCAGCTGCAATATGGTGTAGGCTTTGCGGCCGCTCTGCTGCTCAAGCTGTTCAAGTTCCTCCAAATTCCAGGGATTGAGCACCACAGGTTTCTCGCAAATCACATCCATATTATGCTCAAGGCCATAGCGGATAAAGGAATCGTGAGTATAATTGGGGGTGCAAACTGTAAGAAAATCTATATTGATACCCCTATTGCGCAGTTTGGATATATGCCTTTCAAATAGCCCTTGCTCGGTAAAAAAGGAGGCCTGGGGGAAGAAACTGTCTAACCTGCCCACACTGTCAAACTTATCGTAAGCCACAATAAGATTGCCGCCGGTATCTGCTATTGCCTTCAAATGGCGCGGAGCAATATAACCGGCCACACCCACAAGCGCATAATTCTTTTGTGCCATATCTATTTTCTTCAATAAAAGAGGACAAATATATAATTTCTTTAATAAAAAACAATCTTAGGAAACGCTCTCCCTGTTAGAGATATACCGTTTTTCTTGTTACATTTGCGTAAATATTACAGATATGAATTGGAACGGAATACTTATAGGAGCAATCTCCTTTCTGATAATAGGAATTTTTCATCCATTGGTAATAAAGGGCGAGTACTACTTTGGAGTAAAAATCTGGTGGGCTTTTTTGATTGGCGGCATTGCCTTTGGAGTTTGGGCCTGCCTCACTCCGAGCCTCTTTTGGAGCGCGATTCTGGGAGTAACCTCATTCTCCAGCTTTTGGGGCATTTTGGAGGTATTCCATCAGCGCGAGCGCGTGCGCAAAGGGTGGTTTCCGAAAAATCCCAACCGCAAAAACGGTTAAAAGGTGCCGGAATCGGCAAAGGAGTAGTAGCTCTCACCGGCTATTATTATGTGGTCCAACAGGGATATATCACACATTTTTGCAGCCTCTTTTAGCCGCTTGGTTTGAGCAATATCCTGAGCCCCAGGGCGTAGAGTGCCGCTCGGATGGTTGTGAACAACTATTATTGAGCTGGCAAGGTTTGCCATAGCGCGCTTGAGAATTATCTTTACATCAAATACGGTTGAGTGAACTCCTCCGCTGCTTACTTTCTCCTTGTTAATAAGCCTGTTGGCTCGGTTTAGATACATTACCCAACACTCCTCGTGAGCCAAATCTTTAACGAAGGGCGAGATTGCCTTTGCCGCATTCTCAGAGGAGTAGATAGCCGCAAGCGTTGGGGCTATCTCTGCCTGATACCTTCTTGCAAGCTCAAACAGAGCCATTATTATGAGTGCCTTGCTCCGTCCTATGCCGCTGAATGAGAGCAGCTCCTCAAACTCAAACTTACCAAGCCCCCCTAACCTCCCACCGGCCTCTTGCAGCAGAGAACGGGCAAGCTCCACCGCATTGTATTTTCTGTTGCCGCTCCCTATCAATATAGCAAGCAGCTCCGCATTGCTCATACTTTGAGCGCCTTTGGCTATAAACTTCTCCCTCGGCCTCTCCTCTGCGCTCCAATCTTTGATTGTAATTCTCTTTTCCATCTCTTAAATCAACCTCTTACATTATCAAACAAAAAAACTCCCCGAATATCGGGAAGTTTTTCTATCACACATAGCAAAACGGTAAATTTATCTTGCTAAAAATAACAAGATTATCAAAATCTAAACAATTGCTTCTTATGCCTCTTTCTTGGAGAGGGATGCAACGTGCTTAGCCAAGCCACTCTTGAGGTTAGCGGCCTTGTTCTTGTGGATAATATTTCTCTTTGCGAGCTTATCCAGCATAGAAGCGAGCTTTGGAAGCTTTTCTGCGGCCACCTTCTCATCTGTAGTCTGCCTTAGCTCCTTAACGGCGTTACGAGCAGTCTTTGCATAATAGTGGTTGTGCTCTTTACGCTTTGCGTTCTGGCGTACACGCTTTTCTGCACTCTTATGATTTGCCATATTCTATTATTGTTTTTAATTTCAGTAGTCGGTAGGAGAATCGAACTCCTATTACAAGAATGAAAATCTTGTGTCCTAACCGTTAGACGAACCGACCATTGGGGGCGCAAAGATATAAAAATTTTTTAGAATCGCACTACTGAGTTTGATCTTTAGCCCACTCAAATGAATATACTATAGACTCAACCTGGCGCACATAGTTACGCTTGCGATAGCGCGGAGCATATACAAAACCCTCTATTACAAGCAGTTTGCCACTATCTTGAGCATACAGGACGTGCTCCACAAATGGCCCGCCCATATAATCGTTGGCAACCTCCCAAAGCCCTCTTATTTCAACATAATCCTTATCCTTGTACTTATATGGAGTCATAGTAGGAGGTATTGCCGTAGAGGTGGTCATATAGCTGTTAGGGAACATTCCAGGCACATTTTTCTGCAATATCTGATTCTGCTTCTCTATTATCTCGTCTAACGAAGGGAACTGCACCCCGTCATAAGGCATAGTAAATATGAGTATGCCAAGATTGGTGTAGGTAGATTCGCTGGCCACCCATACAAAATCTTCTGTAACCTTCTTTATTGAGTATCCCTTTGGAAAATACGGACTTCCGCCAAATTTTTCTGTAACTACCGAGCGTATAGAAGGCTCCTCGTATCTGCGAGTGCTGTTTGCAATTCTCTCTTTTTCAATTTGGTCTATGGCATTGAAGATTGGTTGCGAGTTCTTTTCTATAAGCCTTGCAGCCTGCTCTCCGTTTTGGGCCGCAAGCTCAATAACAATCTGCGGCTGCGCCCATACATCGCGCCTTACAAACACTCCGGTATCTGCCACAGATGGCTCTATCCTTGCATAGATTATGTTTCTGTGTACCTTAAAAAGGTCTCCAAAAGCATTTTTAGTTATGTTTATAAGGTTGAATGCCGGCTCGCTCTGCGGAAGCTGCGGGTATGGCTCTGCCAATGTTTGGCGGAGAGCATTGCCCACATCGCCCTGCCAAGACTCCTTATCTATTACCACAATAACCTCTCCTGCCTTGCCAGATACGGTTTTCATATACTGGGAGGGATCGTCTTTGCAGCCGCCTGCAATAAAGAGCAAAGAGGCCAACAGGGCTGCGGAAAATAAATTTTTGAACATAACGCTACAATTTTGTAATTACAAAGGTATGCAAACCACAGATAAGTACAATTTATTTCTATCAATAAAATATCAATAAAATTGCGTACCTTGCGCCTCGTTATTCAGCAACAAATTACATAGGTATGAAAATAGAATATCTTTGCCAAAGCAATTCCATTGTGAGCCAGTATCTGGCCGAACTCAGAGACAAAACTATTCAGAAAGATAGTATGCGCTTCCGTAAGAATATGGAAAGAATTGGTATGTGCGCAGCCGTAGAGATTGGTAAAAGACTAAATTACAGAGATTTGGAGGTAGCAACTCCTCTTGGCATAGCCGCCTGCAAGGTGTTGGAGGATAAAATAGTGGTCTCCTCTATTATGAGGGCCGGACTCACTCTGCACAATGGTATTTTGGAGGTGTTTGACAAAGCAGAGAGTTCATTTATAGCAGCATATCGCAAGTACGGCAACGATAACCGCTTTCTTATTCAGATGGAGTATATCAGCAAGCCGCAGATAGAGGGCAAGGTGCTTATTCTTGCAGATTGTATGATAGCCACAGGCAGCTCTCTTATGATTGCCTACAACAAGCTAATAGATGATGGGGAACCTATTCATACTCACATAGTTGCACCTATAGTGAGCGAAGCGGCTTTAGCATATCTTTCCAAGCAACTGCCTCATAAGCAAGTAACGATATGGGTTGGTGCGGTAGATGAGGAGCTTACCAACAAAGCCTACATAATTCCTGGGCTTGGCGATGCCGGAGACCTTGCCTACGGCTCTAAATCAGACAATTAGCATTAGATAATCTCCCTACGCATTCTTGCGATAGGAATTTTAAGCTGGCTCCTATACTTGGCTATAGTGCGCCTCGATATGTTATACCCCTTTGAGGTGAGAAGCTCCACAAGCTCCTCATCTGTAAGCGGTTTAGACTTATCCTCGTTATCTACGCTCTCTTGCAGAATCTTCTTTATCTCCCTTGTGGAGACCTCCTCGCCGGAGTTGGTGGTCATACCCTCAGAGAAGAAATGTTTGAGCGGATATATTCCGAACGGTGTTTGGATATACTTGCTGTTCACCACTCTCGATATGGTTGATATATCCAATCCGGTTGCCTCAGCTATATTCCTGAGTACCATTGGCTTGAGCAGAGTATCATCACCCTCCAGAAAATACTCTTTCTGGAACTTTACAATGGCATCCATAGTACGCTGCATAGTATCCTGCCTGCGCTTTATTGCCTCTATAAACCACTTTGCACTATCCACCTTGCTGCGCACAAAAGAGGTAGCCTCCCGCTCGGCCTTTGAACTGCC
>CADBUS010000170.1 GCA_902797895.1 uncultured Bacteroidia bacterium
GTCTGCCTCAAAGCGGTTGCTGAACTCCCTTACCTGACTCTCAAAAGCCAAATAGAGTTTTCCCTTCCCCTCTGCAAAGCCGCTCTCTATGTAACTCCTTACCTCTGAGGCATCTGTATCTTTACTCTTTATCCATCGCGATAAAAGAACAAATAATTCCACACGCTCAAAGTTCTCGCTATTCTGCAAAACCTGCTCAATTTTAACAACTTGCCCCTTATAGTACAAGCGCGAGTACCCCTGTTGCTTAAGCCTTAACAGAGAATCTACAAACTCTCCCTCTAACGGTAGCAGCAGATATAGTCTGGTGCCCTCTGCAAGAGTCTCAATCTCGGCCAAAACATCTTCAGTCCTATGGCGTTTAACCTCACAGCCGCTGATTGGAGAGTAGGTTCTGCCGATTTTGGCAAAGAGTATTCTTAAATAGTCGTAAATCTCTGTGGTTGTGCCAACTGTGGAGCGCGGATTCTTTATGCTTACCTTCTGCTGAATAGCTATTGCAGGTGGTATTCCATCTATTTTATCCACATCCGGCTTTGCCATTCTGCCAAGAAACTGGCGGGCAAAAGAGGAGAGGCTTTCAGCGTAACGCCGCTGCCCCTCGGCATAAAGAGTGTCAAAGGCTAAAGAGGATTTGCCGCTGCCGCTCACACCTGTAATAACAACAAACTTATTGCGCGGAATCTTTAATGAAATATTTTTCAGATTATTTGCCCGCGCACCTGTGATACTGATGTATTCCTGCTTTGTATGTTGTTTTTTTACAGGCACTTGCTATTGAGCCTCCTTTAATCGTTCTGCATTCTCTGCAATCTGCAACTGATCTATAACCTCCTGTATGTCGCCATCCATAAAGACCGGCAGATTGTGGGTGCTCCAATTTATTCTATGATCGGTTACGCGGCTCTGCGGATAGTTGTAGGTGCGAATTTTTGCACTTCTGTCTCCGGTGGAAACCATAGTCTTTCTCTTGGAAGAGAGATTATCCAAATACTTCTGGTACTCCATATTGTAGAGCCTGGTTCTAAGCTCGGTAAGAGCCTTCTCGTAGTTCTTGAGCTGGTTGCGCTCATCTTGGCACTGCACCACAATTCCGGTTGGAATATGGGTAAGCCTTATGGCTGAATAGGTTGTATTAACTCCCTGTCCACCAGGGCCTGAGGCGCAGAATATATCTTTGCGGATATCCTTCTCGTTCAGCTCCACATCAAACTCCCCTGCCTCCGGAAGCACAACCACAGAGGCAGCGGATGTGTGTACCCTACCCTGTGTCTCGGTTTGAGGCACTCTCTGCACTCTATGAACACCGGACTCATATTTAAGCACGCCATACACCCCATCGCCGCTAACGGTGCATATAATCTCTTTATATCCGCCTGCAGTACCGGCAGCCTGGCTTGTTACCTCCATCTTCCAACCTCTCTTTTCTATAAACTTGGAGTACATCCTGAACAAATCGCCGGCAAATATGGCCGCCTCATCACCACCTGTCCCTCCGCGAATCTCCATTATCGCATTCTTTCCATCTTCCGGGTCAGAAGGAATAAGCAGCAGTTTAATCTCCTCCTCCTTCTTTGGCAATTCCTCCTCCAAAGCAGCAATCTCGGCACGCGCCATCTCCTTCAGCTCCTCATCTTTCTCATTCACTATCAAATCTTTGGCAGAGTCATAATTCTGCAACATCTTCTCATACTCATCACCGGCTTTAACAATAGGCTCAAGCTCTTTGTAATCCTTGTTAAGCTGCACATATCTCTTCATATCCGACATAGACTCAGGATCTGAGAGCTGCTGCTGTATCTGCTCCAATTTTACCTTAAGGCCGGCAATCTTTTCAATCAAACTATTTTCACTCATAACTTATATATTCTTAATCCAACAGCGTCTTCTCATATATAGCTCCTTGGAGTAGCTGTCCCACACCTTTATGGCCGCCACATTCGTATCTATCTGCGGATTAGTTATTGCACTCTTTAATTTTAATTTCAAATAATTGGTTTCCAACTTATTGTGGAATATGGCAGAGAGCCCTTTGGAGTTCCATTTAGGCGATGAGCCAATCAGCATCAAATCTACCTTCTTGAACTTTATAAAGGCCAGCAGAATAAAGAGCCAGCCTATAGGAAAGAGGCGGCCGTTTGCCCTCTTGAATGCTCGCGAGAGCGATGGTATCGATACTCCGAACGCTGCAACATCGTCATTCTGATCCAGCACCATACAGGTGAGCTTCTCTTTCATATAAGGATAATACTCCTTTACCACCTTTTGCTGCTCCTCCTCTGTAAGAGGAATAAAATTCTGCACACTCTTAAAAGACTCGTTATAAATCTCAAAGAACTGTTTAAGCACCTTCTCCCTCAGCTTTTTATCTCTCTTTAGCTTACCCATTTTAAGCACTTTGAGATGGTATTTTTCTATCAGCAGCTTTGAGATGCGAGAGAGTTTTTCAGGCACACCCTGGCTCGGATCCATCTCATACTGCACCCAATCGCACTCCTTCTCAAACCCCATCTTTTGCATATAATCTACATAATAGGGATAGTTATAGAGGCAGTTAATAGGAGGCATTTTGTCAAATCCCTCAACCAACATACCTTGTCGGCCAAGGGTGTTGTATGCGAGCGGCCCGTGTATCTGATTCATTCCCTGCTCCTTGCCCCATTTTACAACAGCATCTATAAGAGCCTCGGCTATAGCAGGATTCTCCTCAAAATCAAACCACCCGAATCTCACTCTATTAAGCGAGTAGTAGCTGTTATAGCGAGGATTTATTATTCCTTGCACACGCCCAACCACCTTACCATCAGAATTATATGCAAGCCACAGCTTTCTCTTGCAATATTTGAGCGCAGGATCTTCTGTAAGAGAGTGCCTCTGATCTGAATTGAGTGTTGGAACATACTGCCTGCACCTTCTATATAGCTTGTTCTGGAACTTATAGAACATTCTAAGCTCCTTATCTGTTGTAACCTCTTTAACTGTAACCTGCATATCTAACCGCTCTGCTCCCATATATTGGCAAAGCTCGCAAATTTACTAAAATTCTTCTCATTCTAAGCAGCCCCCCTGTCATTCTGAACGCCATCTGTCATCCTGAGCGCCCTCCTGTCATCCTGAGGCGTAGTCGAAGGATCTAAAACAAAAAGAGAGCACCGAGCCTTTGGCCCGATGCTTGCCGAAGGGCGAAGCGAAGAATCTATTTTAGTCTTTTTTCTTTAAAGTATTTTCTACAAGTTTA
>CADBUS010000171.1 GCA_902797895.1 uncultured Bacteroidia bacterium
ATAAGATTGTCTTTAATGGTCAAGCCTGTGCGCTTTGCTGTAACAGCAATGGAATCCAATTTATATTTAACCTCTTGGCCGTGAGCATACGGCCAAGAGGTTAAAAAAAGAATCGTTAATAAAATCAGCGTTTTATTTAACATCAATCTCAGTCTCAGTCTCATCAGCTAATGTTTTTTATATCTGATATGCAATATAAGTAAAAAACAACATTCGTACAAATATAGAGAACCTGTTAGCTTAATTTTCAATAATTTTTACAATCTTTACAACAATAAATAATTTTATTGGCACTCTGAGCTCCTTGCTCATTGTCATTCTGAGCATAGCGAAGAATCTGTTTAAGGATATTACTTAGTAAAGACTCTTCGTTTCACTCAGAGTGACAGGGATTTCACTTAGAGTGACGGGGATTTCACTTAGAGTGACGGGAGTTTCACTTAGAGTGACGGGGGATTGTTCAGAGTGAGAAAAGATTTTTAGAATGAGTTTGTGGTTGGGCTTTGCATTTTAGTTGTTTAGTGAAATGGATAAATTATGGAACGATATAATAAAGAGTTGGAGGCTCTTGCGGCCTCGGGGAATTTGAGGAGTTTGCATCATCTTTTTAGAGAGGGCAAGTATCTTTATGGAGATGTTTTTGGGGCAGATGGCAAGCCTGTTCAGATGCTAAATCTCTCCAGTAACGATTATCTTGGTATAAGTTGCGATGCCTCTTTGAGAGATGAGTTTATGGGGCTGCCGCTCACAAAAGAGCTACTGTTTGGCTCCGGCTCTTCTCGTCTTATAACAGGCAACTCAATGGAGTATGACGGCTTTGAGTTGCAGCTTAAAAGAGATTACAAAAAGGGTGGGGCGTTGCTCTTTAATGGTGGGTATCACGCAAATAGCGGTGTGCTCCCTGCCATTGCCTCGGAACGCGATCTTATTCTTGCAGATAAACTTGTACACGCCAGCATCATAGATGGAATTACTCTTGCGGCATCCTATTCAAGAGTGCGCTCCATAAGGTTTAGGCACAACGATTTAGCGCAGTTGCAAAATCTTATAGAGAATAATGCCGGCAAGTATGAGAAGATTTTTGTGGTTGTGGAGAGTATATACAGTATGGATGGCGATGTGGCAGATTTGCTCAAACTTGTTGAACTTAAAAAGAGCTACCCAAAAGCAAATATAGTGCTATATGTAGATGAGGCTCACGCAGTTGGAGTGAGAGGGGAGAATGGACTCGGTCTTGCAGAGGAGCTTGGCTGCATAGCCGATATAGATATTATTGTGGGAACATTGGGCAAGGCGCTCGCCTCTATGGGGGCTTATATAATCTGCAGCGAGGAGTTGCGGCAATACCTTATAAACAAGGTGCGGCCGCTGATTTTTACAACCGCTCTCCCTCCTATAAACATAGCTTGGAGTTGTTTTGTTTGGGATAAGATGAAGCAGATGAAGCAGCAGCGCGGCCATCTTAAAGAGATCTCCGAATTGCTGCGCGGTGCGGTGGAGGAGATGCGGAAAAAGGTTTCTGTAAACTCTTCTGCGGCTGGCGGAATATCTTTGTTGTTCAATGACACTCAGATAGTTCCATATATTGTAGGAGAAAGCTCTGCGG
Source organism: uncultured Bacteroidia bacterium (assembly GCA_902797895.1). Classification (GTDB taxonomy): domain Bacteria; phylum Bacteroidota; class Bacteroidia; order Bacteroidales; family UBA932; genus Egerieousia. The sequence continues at coordinate 1,607 of CADBUS010000171.1, forward strand.
CAATATCTCTTGCAGAACATCTGCAACGCGAAGGGTTTTATGTGCTCCCAATCCGCCCTCCAACAGTTCCGCAGGGTACAGCACGCCTACGCTTTTCTTTGACAGCCAACATTGAGCGCAAAGAGGTTGAACTCCTCTCCGCTCTACTAAAAAACATAAAATAGTAATGGATGTGCAGGAAAATAGAATAGGAAAATCTGAGCAGTTGCCGGAGGAGGTTGGCGGTGCAGAGAATAGTTGCCCGTTGGAGAATAATTTTATTCAGACAGAGCTTATTAGGGGAGTGGATAGGAGTACCCTTACCCTCTTTTTCTCCGGTTGGGCTACCGATGGCAATCTTATAAAGAGCTTATTTGCAGAGTGCGCTACACAGCCGCAACAATCGCAATTACAACAGCAAACTTCTGATGGGCAGCACATTAGCGTTGCTCCGCCCAACGATATACTTGTCTGCTACAACTACAACGGTTATCTCTTTAATCCCAAATTGATAGAGGGTTACTCTCGTATAAAGCTAATGGCGTGGTCTTTAGGAGTGTGGGCGGCCGAATTTGCAACTGGGCTGGAGAGTGTGGTTTTTGATGAGGCGGTTGCGCTGAACGGTACCACCTCTCCGAATGATGAACAGAGGGGTATTCCGCCTGCCATCTACACAGGAACCCTCAATGGCCTGAACGAGCGCAACCTGTATAAATTCCGCCGCAGAATGTGCGGTAGTACAGAGAGTTACAACGCCTTTATGCAGTTTCCTCCACAGCGCACAATGGAGAGCATAAAGGGCGAACTTGCAGCCATTTTAACGCGCTCCCAAACCAAAGATTGGACCTCAATCCCTTGGAGCAAAGCGATAATCTGCACTCAAGATGCAATATTTCCACCTGATAATCAAGTTAATGCGTGGAAAGGTCTGAACGAGGAGAGAGTGGCGGCAGAGGCTAACCTATCGGGAATAAAAGAGATAGAGATCTGCCTTGTTGAGCAACCCCATTTCCCGGCAGCTCTCCTAAAGAGCTTGTTATAACTGCTTTTGCCTTAGAGCTGCATACAGCTCTTACCTTAGGCTACTACCCCTTTTGCCTTTGGAGCGGAACTTTATATCTTTGTGCCCTATTATGAACAAGGGGCGGATAGCACATAGGTTTTCTTCTGCAATCTCCACATACGACAAGGCGGCTGTGGAGCAGCGGCATATTGCCAATCAGCTCTTTAGAATGTTGTTGGACTACTATGCCCAAAACAAACTTCCTCATCCTCGCCGCGTGGCCGAAATTGGTTGCGGAACAGGTATCCTATCTCGTCTGCTCTATACTAATTTTAATCCCGACAGCCTATACCTCAATGACTTATGCGCAGAGGTGGCCCCTCTTTTTGATGGTTGGGAAAAGACAACTTTTGTTGCCTCCGATGCCGAGGCGATGGAGATTCCCACCGCAAATGATCTGATTGCCACTTCCTCTGTTATTCAGTGGTTTGATGCTCCGCTTAACTTTCTTATAGGTTGCCGCAACTATCTTGCCGATGGGGGAATTTTGGCGGTTTCCTGTTTTGGCCCAAACAATTTCCGCCAGATTAGAGAGCTGACAGGCAGGGGATTATATTACTATTCCATAGATGAGACTGTTAATGCTCTTGCTCCTTACTATGAGATTATAGTGGCGCGTGAGGAGGAGATTGAGCAGAGCTTTACATCTCCGCAGGCGGTTCTCAGAAATCTTAAGGAGACAGGAGTTACAGGGCTTTCCGGAGGCGAGTTACAGGGGGGAAAAGAGGAGGATTTCAGATGGAGCAGAGCAAAGCTGAACAGCTTTTGCAGCTCATTCATAGAGCGTTATCCGGCTAAATATGTTGGTCCGGAGGCGGTTACCCTTACCTATCACCCCATATACCTCATACTCAAACGCAAGTAAAAAACTACCAAAAGAGAGATAGAAATATGATATATTTTGTTAGCGGGATAGATACAGATGCCGGAAAGAGCTATGCAACAGCCTATCTTGCAAGAGAATGGAATAAAAAGGGGATAAAGACAATAACCCAAAAATTTATACAGACGGGCAATATAGGCCGTAGCGAGGATATTGAGCTGCATCGCAAAATTATGGGGTGCGGCCCTCTGCCGGAGGATTCCATTCCCACAAGCTCCATATATGTGGCAGGAAACTCTACTGACCCCTCTACTCAAACTCTTAAAACAGAGAACAATAGAGTAGAAGAGCCTTATAGTACACTCACCGCACCTGAGGTATTCTCCTATCCGGCCTCACCACTTTTGGCCTCGGCGATAGATAAGCGCCCAATAGACTTTGCAAAGATAGAGGCGGCAACTGCCGAGCTTGACAGAAGATATGAGAGAGTGCTTGTTGAGGGTGCCGGTGGCCTTATGGTGCCGCTGACAAATACCACTCCAAGGGTTACAATAGATTATATTGCTGCCAAAAAATATCCTTTGGTGTTTGTTTCAAGCGGCAAGCTCGGCAGCGTAAACCACACCCTGTTGAGTTTGGAGGCGATAAAAAATAGGGGTATAGAGCTTACCCATTTTTGCTACAATCTTTATCCGCAGCCCCAAGATACTACAATACAGCAAGATACTAAGCAATATTTGAAAGATTTTATTGCCAGCCATTTTTCTGAAGCCCTCTTTATTGAGATTCCGATTTTATGACAGGGGTTGAGAAAGAAAATTATTTGACAGAAATAAAACAGATTCCCAAAATTTTGTATATTTGCACTCCCAATTGCCCAGGTGGTGGAATGGTAGACACGCTACTTTGAGGGGGTAGTGCCAGAAATGGTGTGCAGGTTCGACTCTTGTCCTG
>CADBUS010000172.1 GCA_902797895.1 uncultured Bacteroidia bacterium
ATGGATTTGGGAGCTACTGCCACTCAGGTACGCAATACGGTATTCCCTCATCCTACTATGAGCGAGGCTATAAGAGATGCCGCAGAGGTGTTGTAAGTTTATAGACTCTTCGTTTCACTCTATTAAAAAGATACTATTTGATGAAGAGATTTAGTTTACTGCTTTGCACAGCAGTTTGCTTTGTTGTACTTGGTTGCTCAAAGCGGCCTGCGGACGGAGAATATACATTCCATCTGCTCACAACCAACGATATTCACGGAACTTGGTTTCCACATACATACACAGATGGCAATGTGCGTAAATCCCTCGCCTCTGTAAGCTATATCGTGGAGCAATTCAGAGAGAATTACGGTAAAGAGAATGTAATATTGGTGGATGCAGGAGATTGTCTGCAGGGAGATAATGCGGCATTCTATTTCAACTATGTAGATACTGCTGCAGCCCATATATTTCCACGCATTATTGCTCAGATGGGATATGATGCGATAGCCGTAGGTAATCACGATATTGAGACGGGGCACGCTGTATATGACAGAGTTACAGCAGAGCTGAAAGGTTATGGAATACCTTTTTTGGCCGGCAACGCAATAAAAAATTCTGCCACCTATACCTTTGAGGAGCGTTATTTTGAGAGCTATAAAATAATAGAGCGTTCAGGGTTCAAGATTGCCATATTGGGCTATTCCAACCCCAATATAAAGGGATGGCTTGCTGAGGAGCTTTGGAGTGGAATGCACTTTGTATCTCTGTTGCCTCTTGTGCAATTAGATGTAGATAAGGTTATTGCAAAGCACAAACCAGATGTTGTTATAGTTGCTGTTCACTCCGGTACAGGCGATGGAAAGGGGAATGTTCTGGAGAGCCAGGGGCTTGAACTGTTTAACACTCTTAAAGGAGTGGATTTTCTTGTATGTTCTCACGATCATAGGCCATATATAGCTGAAAAAGAGGATATTTGCCTCATTAACTCAGGTAGCCACGCTCGCAATGTAGGGCACGGAACTATCAAACTTACCATAAAGGGGGGCAAGGTGGTTGCAAAGGAGCTTATGGCGGAGAATATACCAACCAAAACAGAAGAGTTTGATAGTACCATATATGAGAACTTTAAGGCTGAATATGAAGCAGTTAAAGCCTTTACAATGGCGGAGGTGGGGAGCTTGGATGCCGATATGAATACTCGCGATGCCTTTAAGGGAATGTGCGATTATGTAAATCTTGTGCATACCGTTGGAATGGAGGCCTCCGGAGCGGAAATATCTATAGCAGCCCCTCTCTCATACAACAAAAGCATTAAGGCCGGCAAGTTGGTGTATAACGATTTGTTTACAATATATCCTTTTGAGAATCAACTCTATGTGATAAAGATGACGGGGGGTGAGATTAAGCACTTTTTGGAGTACTCATACGATGGTTGGATAGTTTCAGACAATCCTGCTCACATACTAAAGATTGAGCATAAAGATGACTCCCGCACAGGTCAGAAGGGTTGGTCTTTTGTTGAGCGTTCATACAACTTTGATTCTGCCGCAGGTATAAACTATACGGTTGATGTAACAAAGCCGCTTGGCCAAAGAATAAGGATAACCTCTATGGCAGATGGTACTCCGTTTGAGAGCGAGAGGGAGTATAATGTTGCAATGACCTCATACAGAGCAAGTGGTGGTGGCGGCCTGCTTATCAAGGCCGGAATAAAGCCCAATATGGTTGAAGAGAGAATAGTTGAAAAATACCCCGAATATAGGGAGCTTATCTATCAATATATCCTAAAGCACAAAGAGCTAACCCACTCTCTTATCTCCGATGGCTCAAAAATAGGTAGTTGGTCTTTTGTACCTGCCGCCAAACAGGCTATAATAGAGAAGGATATGCAGTTGCTTTTTGAGTAAACAGAGCACAATGCGTTATCCCACTGTCATTCTGAGCGTTAGCGAAGAATCTATTACGCTCCTTACGGCAGTGGTAATACACAGGAAGTTCACTCCGTTTGTTTTGGCTTGCAACTTCGCAGACAGCACGCTCCCCATCCCTGACTATGTGCGTTGGCTTTTCCGCCGCTTTAGCGGCCGGCAAACAAACTTAAATGTGGGTGCGGGCAATCAGCCCGCGGCTTGGTGCGTTAGCTGCTGCAATAGAGTGACTTATCGCGGTTCAACTATTGGGCGGATTGCGTAACCGTAGCTCGGATACATCATACTATCTGCAAAGACATATATCTGAGTATATTGGTTATTGGATATGCTCAGATTATAGGCAGCATTGGTTTGTCCTGTGGTGGCACTCCAATAGTTAAAAGGTGAATAGTAACCATTTTTAGCCTCTTCTCCAATCAGGTAGCCGCCAAAGGAGTAGCGGAACTCTGCACTATTTTCAAACTTTTGAAAGGAGGCCGGAAGATTCAGATTCTCAGGCTTGTTGGAGCTTGTTCCCTCTTTAAGAAAGCCCACAAAAGCTCCCATTGGTGGCACACAGAATCCTATCGGTGATGGATCATAAACGGTTTTAACCACTTTGGTTGCATCTTTATCATTCTCAAGATTACATTCCTTGCCAACAGGTGAGCCCCAGCTGTTTATATAGTTCTCATCCCAACCGCTAAAGTAGTAGCCCGGCATTTGGATTAGCTCTTTTATTTCAATCTTGTTTATGTTGGGGAGATTTTGGAATGTGGCAAGGCAGAAGCTGCTATCCTGTGCTATTCCTGTTGGGCCATAGAAAATTTTATCTCCCATTCCCTTGCCTTTTGCATTTCCGTTGGATGGGAGCATAGGGTCTTTTCTACCCCACTCATAGAAAGGGTAGTTGCCAAGGGCTCCTCCATTGCGGCTCTTCTCGGATTGTGGTTCGCAGTAGCC
>CADBUS010000173.1 GCA_902797895.1 uncultured Bacteroidia bacterium
ATGGAAGCAAGAAGAAAAGAAACGGATGAATTTCTGGATATGGTTGCCGGAAAGTGGGTGGGTGATGAGACCACAGAGGAGATTATAACCAAAATCAAAGAGGGTAGAAAGGTGAGTGAAATTCCTGAAATAGCCGACGACCGGCAGGGCACTCCCTCGTCGGAGTCATAGCCATAAGAAACTATAATCTTACAGAGCCGTAACCTTACAGCTTTTTGCCGGCCAGTTCGTTGAGCGGACTGCGCTCTCCCATTTTTGCGAATAGTAATTTTGCATAAATTAACCCAAACTCGTTGGAAAAATTACGACAAAACCCAAAAACTCGTTGGAAAAATTACGGCAAAACTTTAAAAGTCGTTGGGAAAAGTGTATATTTGTCTGCGAATAATGAATCATACTATGTTGAAAAGAAAGATAGAAGAGACTCTTATTGCGTGGAAAAACAAGCCAAAACACAAGCCTCTGGTGATAATGGGAATTCGCCAGTGCGGCAAGACCTTTATTGTCCGACATTTTGCTGAGGCGAATTATAAGAATGTGGTATATCTGAATTTTATTAAGGAGCCGGAGATAATCAACGCTTTTATTGGATCGAAAAATGTGGATAATATATTGCTTAACTTATCTGCTCAAATGCAGGGCGTTGAGTTTATAAAGGGAGAAACTTGCTTAATCTTTGATGAAATTCAGGAATGTCCGGAGGCAAGGACTTCGCTCAAGTTTTTTAATGAGGATGGCCGATTTGATGTGATTGCCACCGGCTCTCTTTTAGGAGTTCAAGGATATGGCGATGAATTCAAGAAAATGCGTCGCAAACTGATTCAAAAGAAAGATTTAGGAATCAACTCTGTTCCCGTTGGCAGTGAGGAGATTATAGAAATGTATCCGCTGGACTTTGAGGAGTTTCTTTGGGCAAATGGAATGAGTATAGATGTTATAAAAGCTCTCCGTAAGTTCTACACAGAGGAAGTACCAGTTGCCGCCGGTATTCATGTGGCGATGAAGAATTATCTGAATCTCTATGTTGCTATTGGAGGCTTTCCTGCTCCTATAAATGCATTTCTGGCTACTAATAATATGAATGCTGTAAGCGAAGAGTATAAGAATATCTTGAGAGAGTATCGCGATGATATGGTAAAATATGCTCCCGATAAAGATAAGCCGCATATTAGAGAATGTTTCAATTCTATCCCTAAGCAACTTGCAAAGGAAAATAAGAAGTTCCAATATAATAAGGTTAAACCCGGTGGGCGAGGCGAAACCTATTTGGGCTCTCTTCAGTGGCTGGAGGATGCCGGCATAATCTGTCGTTGTTACAATATTGATATTACGGGTCTCCCGATGGAAGGCAATGCTAAAGAGAATGTATTTAAGGTGTACACAGCGGATATTGGTCTGTTAATTGAAATGTTGGGTCCAGAAACCAGAGCTGACATTCTACAAGGCAATCTGGGAGGGTTCAAAGGTGCTATTTTTGAGAATCTTATGGCAGATACGCTTCATAAGAAGCAGCAGAGGTTATATTATTTTCTAAAAGATTCGGGGCTTGAGTTAGATTTTCTCGTTCGGCTGAAAGGGGAATGTGTACCACTTGAAGTGAAAGCGAAGAGTGCTCAGTCTAAGAGTGTGCAGACGGTATTGAAGCATCCTGCCAAATATAATGTGAAGCATATCATTAAATTTGGAGATTATAACATTGGCCGAGAAGGGCGGCTACTGACGCTCCCCAACTATATGCAATTTCTCTTAAATTTTGATCCTGAAGAGATACTCATTGAACCAATTGATACAGAGAGCGTGAATTCTCTTGCCAAGAAGATTCTCAATCAATGATTGAGAATAAGCCGCTATAACCTTACAGCTTTTTGCCGGCAAGTTCGCTGAGCGGACTGCGCTCTCCCATTATCAGGTTTACGTGTTCAAAGAGTCTTTCTCCGTAGAGCTTGTCGCTTATGTGGATTAGGCCGTTTGAATACTTATCTAAATATGGCTGGTCTATCTGCTGAATATCTCCGGTAAAGACTATCTTGGTGCCCTCTCCGGCGCGAGTGATAATGGTTTTAACCTCGTGTGGTGTAAGGTTTTGTGCCTCATCTATAATGAAATAGACTTTGGAGAGTGAGCGGCCTCTGATGTAGGCAAGTGGAGAAATTTCCAACTTTTTTGTTCTGATCATCTCCTCTATCTTAATGTTCTCCTTTGATGAGATTCCGAAGTTCTTTTTTATTACTGCGATATTATCGTGCAGTGGCAGCATAAATGGGGCAAGTTTTTCATCTACAGTACCGGGGAGAAATCCAAGTTCCTCGTTCTGTAATGTAATTACAGGTCTTGCAACTAAAATCTGCTCATAATCATCTGCTTGCGCAAGTGCTCCTGCAATGGCTATCAGGGTTTTACCTGTGCCTGCCGTTCCTGTAAGGGAGACGAGTTCTACATTCTTGTTCATTACAGCATCCATTGCAAATACCTGCTCCTCGTTCCTTGGCGATATTCCATACTGGGTTGTTGGCAGCACTCTCACTATTTTGCCTGTAGTGTAGTCGAATCTGCC
>CADBUS010000174.1 GCA_902797895.1 uncultured Bacteroidia bacterium
GTTCTGGAAGCTGTCGCTAAGGGCGGAGGTCTCATCTGAGAGGGCGCCGGGAAGCAGCCTCACCACAGTATCGGCTATTGCGGCGGCCTGGTTGAAGCTCTCCCCAGCTGTGTGTCAGAGAGTTATGCAAAGAGCCTGCAGCTTTTTTGAGGCAGGCTCTTTGCATATATTGTTGATAATCAGAGCCTTTTGTTGCACAGATTTAATTATGCGTTCTGTAGGGGAGCAAGGATGGGATTGTGCTCTCTGCAAAGTTGCGAATGAACTGCAATTGGTATTTTTAACTATATTGCAGATTGTTTTTAGAGCAGAAGAATATGGGCGAGCAGAAGCAGAATTTAAGGCAGTTGTTTTTCAATCACGTGGGGCAGACATCATCTGCACCGCTTGGTTTAGAGATAGTTAGGGCAGAGGGGATTTATCTGTATGGCAAGGAGGATGCCAACGGGGTGGCCAAACGGTATTTTGATTTTATATCGGGAGTATCTGTGAGCAATGTGGGGCACGGCCGCAGGGAGGTTATTGAGGCTGTTAGGGAACAGATGGAAAACTATGCTCATCTTATGGTTTACGGTGAGATGATAGAGGCTCCGCAAGTGCTTCACGCAAAGTTGCTTGCGAGCTTGCTTCCTCCATCGTTGCAATCTGTATATTATGTGAATAGCGGTAGCGAGGCCAATGAGGCAGCTCTTAAACTTGCCAAGCGGGCAACCGGCCGCCGCAAGATAGTCTCCTGCAAGAATGCCTATCACGGTAGCACTCACGGGGTATTGAGCCTTATGAGCGCAGAGGAGTTGAAAAACTCTTTCCGGCCTCTGCTTCCTATGGTGGAGCATATTGAGTTCAATAATGTTGAATCTCTGAAAGTTATTGACAATGAGACTGCTGCCGTTATAATTGAACCTGTGCAGGGAGAGGGCGGAGTGCAGATTCCGCAAAACGGTTTTCTGGAGCGCGTAAGGGAGTGCTGCAATAATGTAGGCGCTCTGCTTATTTTTGATGAGGTGCAGACCGGCTTTGGCCGCACAGGTAGTATGTTCGCCTTTCAAAAGTATGGGGTTGTGCCTGATATTCTAACTCTTGCAAAGGCTCTCGGCGGTGGGTTGCCGCTTGGCGCTTTGGTGGCATCGGGCGAGCTTATGAAATTATGGCAGAGCAATCCTCCGCTTGGCCATATTACAACATTTGGGGGCCATCCGGTATGTTGTGCAGCCGCATTGGCCGCTCTGAAACTGCTTATTGAGAAGGATTGGATTGCTTTGGTTGAGCACAAGGCGAATAAAATTGTAAAGATGCTCTCATCTCATCCCCGTATTAAACAGATACGCTCCGCAGGACTTTTAATTGCGGTGGATCTGCAAGAGAGAGAACTTGCAAAAAAAATACTATATTTACTTTTGGATGAGGGGGTGATTACAGATTGGTTTCTATTCCAAGATACTTCTTTTAGAATAGCTCCTCCGCTCTCTATAACAGATGAGGAGATAGAGCTTGGTATAGAGGCTGTAATCAGGGCTTTGAACAAACTATAACCATCGGGATAATTATGGCAAAACTAAATAACAACAGAGCCGGCGGAAGAAAAAAATCTGAGATAGATTTGGAGGTCTCCGCCATTGAGAGGGGTGTTAAGGTGCCTCAGGCTTTGGAGATTGAAGCCTCTGTGCTTGGTGCTATGATGATAGACCAGGATATTGTGGAGGAACTTATGGTGAGCTTGCAGGAGGAGTGTTTTTATAAGCACGAGAATCGATTGATATTTAGGGCTATAGAGCAACTTAGCAAAGAGGGTAAGCCTATTGATATAATTACGGTTGGGGAGAAATTAAAGTTTAATAACGATTATGATGAGGCAGGGGGAACAGCCTATCTCTCTGAGTTGGCCTCTGATATGGGTGCGGCGGTGCACGTGCATTACCACGCTAAAATACTTGTAGATAAGTACATACAGAGGGAGATGATTGGTATAACCAACGATTCTCTGCGTAAGGCCTACGATGAGTCTGAGCCTGTGGACGATTTGCTGAACAATATCCAGCAGAGGCTCTTTGAACTTTCAGACAAGAATATGAGCCGCAAGGAGAGAAAGATTGGCGATGTTATTTCTGAGAAAATCAAGAACTTGGAGGCTCTTCAAACTGTTGAAGGGGGGCAGACGGGCTACAAGAGCGGCTATGTTGCATTGGACAGGGTTACATACGGCTGGCATCCTTCTGATTTGGTTATAGTTGCAGGTAGGCCGGGTATGGGTAAGACAGCCTTTGTGCTAACTATGGCCCGCAATATGGCGGTGGAGTTCAACACTCCCATAGCCTTTTTCTCTTTGGAGCAGGATCCTTCTCAACTTGTTGAGAGATTGCTTATTGCAGAAACAGGTATAAGCTCGGAGAAGATAAAGGGAAGTGTAAAGATGGCCCCTGCAGACTGGGTGCAACTCGATGGCAGCATAGAGCGGCTGAACAATGCCCCTATCTTTATAGATGATACCCCATCTCTCTCAATTACAGACCTTAGAGCAAAGGCACGCAGATTGGTAAAGAATAATGGTGTAAAGATGATGATAATAGACTACTTGCAGCTTATGACCGGTTCAAAGGAGCTGAAAGGGTTTAGAGAGCAGGAGGTTGCGGAGATTTCTCGCTCGCTCAAAGCCATTGCCAAAGAGCTCAATGTTCCTATTATTGCACTTGCACAGCTTAACCGCGCAGGCGAATCTACAACAGGAGGGCAGAAGAAACCGCAGCTTACCCATTTGAGGGAATCGGGAGCCATAGAGCAGGATGCCGATATTGTATTATTCCTCCATCGTCCTGAATATTACGGTACTGAGGATTTGAATATGCCTGCCGGCCTTACAGATGTTATAATTGCAAAGCACCGTAACGGCCCAACCGGAGAGGTGCAGCTTAAATTCCAGAAGTCTCAGATGAGATTTGTGGATATAGGGGGAGCAGATACAAACTCTTCTCTGGAAGCCGGAATGACCTTCAGCTCCTCTATGAACTCGGAGGCATTTACCACAAGCGAGCAAGATGAATATGACGGATAGAGGTATGAAAAAGATTGCACTACTTTCTTATCTGCTTGTATTTAGCCTGTTATATGGCTCTGCAAGCTATGCGCAAGAGAATAACAACTATCCTTTTGCAAGCGGAGAAAAGCTCTCCTTTATACTCAACTACACTTGGGGAGGGGTGATTACAGATGTGGGAATGGCTGAGTGTAACCTCTCATATTCAGATGGTTACTACAACTGTATAGTAACCGGCAGAACTTACAGGTTCTATGATATTTTCTTTAGGGTGCGCGAACATTTTGAGAGCAAATTCTCTGAGCAGGAGCTAAAGCCTTTTTACTTTTACCGTTATGCCCAGGAGGGTAAATACAGAATGAAAAACACTCTGCGTTTTAATGCAGACCATACAATAAACAGCACCACCCAAAAGTATGACAGGCAACCATTTGACACTCTGCTTATAGGAACGGAGAACTCATACGATTTGCTCTCGCTCTTCTACAAGAGCAGAGTTACAGACTACTCCAATTTTCCTATAGACAAGAAGATGCCTTTGGAGTTTGTTATAGATAGGAATGTATATAATCTATACTTTGTTTATAAAGGCAAGGAGACCAAGAAGATACCTGGGTTGGGAACTTTCCGCACCCTTAAATTTGCCTGCAAGGTTGTGGCCGGTGAGATTTTTGACGGTAAGGAGGAGCTTATGATTTGGGTAACTGACGATGGCAATAAAATTCCGCTCCTTTTTGAATCTCCTATTATTGTGGGCAAGGTTCAGGGGAGGCTTTCAAAGTTCTCCGGCAATAAACATCCTGTTTCAAGCAAGATTAAGTAGCCGTTTATGGGTAGGGATAAACTTGTTAGTCACGATGGTGTTGTAACGGCAAAGAATGGTGCTCGCTGTAAGGTCTCCATTATCAGCCATTCTGCCTGTTCTGCCTGCCACGCCAAGGGGCTTTGCTCTGCCTCTGAACTTGCAGAAAAGGTTGTGGATGTGGCTCTTACTCCGCAGCAGGAGGCTATTGTTGAGGTGGGGCAGAGGGTTAAGGTAAACCTTGAGGAGTCTATGGGAATGAGGGCTGTGGTTTTGGCATACGGCCTGCCTGCCATTATATTAGTGGCATTTTTGCTATATTTGCACAAATTAGGCTTTAGTGAATTGGAGGCGGGGTTGGGAGTTATTGCAGCCCTTGTGGTTTATTTTTTTGTGCTCTATCTGTTGCGCAAAAAAATAGGCCGCCGTTTTCACTTTACTATAACAGATATAGAATAGAACAACTAACTACATAACAGATGAACACAATTGTTTTTACCATTGCCACACTTGCCTTGTTGGGGCTTTTGTTGGCAATAGTGCTCTACATTGTAGCCCAAAAGTTTAAGGTTGAGGAGGATCCCAAGATAGATGTTGTGGAGGCGTTGCTCCCCGGAGCCAACTGTGGCGGTTGCGGCAAGGCCGGTTGCAGGGCCTTTGCAGAAGCTGCTGTAAAAGAGGGACTTGGCAACCTTTTCTGCCCTGTGGGTGGAAATACCGCAATGCAGAATGTGGCCCAGGCTTTGGGGCAGACAATAGAGGCCAAGGAGCCTCAAGTTGCGGTGTTGCGCTGCAATGGCTCCTGCAACAACAGAGTTAAAACCAATATCTATGACGGATATGCCACCTGCGCAACCATAACCTCTCTATATCACGGAGATACAGATTGCCGCTTTGGCTGCCTTGGCAGGGGCGATTGCGAGGCTGTATGTAAGTTTGGCGCAATAAAGGTAAACCCTGCAACCGGCCTTCCTGAAGTGGATCAGGAGAAATGTACCGCTTGCGGGGCCTGTGTAAAAGCCTGTCCTAAACTGCTTTTGGAGCTTAGGAATAAGGGGCCTAAGAGCAGGCGCATATTTGTGAGTTGCCGCAATATGGATAAGGGAGCGGTTGCAAGAAAGGCTTGCAAGGTGGCTTGTATCGGGTGCGGCAAATGCTTTAAGGTGTGCGCCTTTGAGGCTATTACGATAGATAAGAATTTGGCCTATATCGATTACACCAAGTGCCGTATGTGCCGCAAATGTGTGGCAGAGTGCCCAACCGGTGCAATTCACGAGCTTAATTTTCCGCCTCGTCCGGTAGCAGCGGCAAAACCGGCCGAGCCAAAACCTGTAGAGCAAAAAGTTGAAGTACCTGTAAATAAATAGAGATAGAGATGAAGACTTTTAGAATGGGTGGCGTTCATCCTGCAGACAAAAAGATCTCACAGAACGCGCAAATTGAAAAGCTCCCAATTCCTAAGACTGTATATATATCTATGATTCAGCACCTTGGCGCTCCGGCTGTGCCTTGCGTGGCAGTTGGAGACAAGGTTAAAGTGGGGCAGCTTATAGGTACTCCTACCGGCTTTGTATCGGCTCCGATACACTCCTCTGTGAGCGGAACGGTAAAGGCTATCGAGATGATAAATGACCTTTCCGGCCGCCAGGTAAATACAGTGGTTATAGATACCGAGGGCGATGAGTGGATGGAGGGAATAGATCGTTCAGAAACTATTGAGAGAGAGATAAAATTAGATGCCAAACAGATTGTTGAGAGGGTTAAGGAGTGCGGAGTTGTGGGGCTTGGAGGAGCAACTTTCCCAACGAGCGTAAAGCTCTCTCCTCCACCAACAGCAAAGCCTACCTGCGTGATAATCAACGCTGCGGAGTGCGAGCCGTATCTCACCTCAGATTACAGGGTTATGATGGAGATGCCGGAGCAGGTGATAATAGGAGGAACAATTCTTATGAAGGCGCTTGGAGTAAACAAGTGCTACATAGGAGTGGAGGAGAATAAACCAAAGGCTATTGCAAAACTGAAAGAGTTCTGCGGCAAGTATAGCGGAGTTGAGGTGGTAACGCTAAAGAAGAAGTATCCGCAAGGTGGTGAAAAGCAGCTCATTGATGCAGTTATAGGTAAGAGAGTTCCATCTATGGGGCTTCCTGTGGATACCGGAGCGGTGGTGCAGAATGTGGGAACAGCCTTTGCCGTATATGAGGCTGTGCAGAAGAACAAGCCTCTCTTTGAGGGAGTTATGACCGTTACCGGCGATTGCAGCAATCAGCAGCGCAACTTTGTTCACAGAGTGGGTACTCCGCTCAGCTTTATTATGGAGTTCTGCGGCGGTGTTCCTGCACAGGCAGCCAAAATAATAAGTGGCGGCCCTATGATGGGCAAAGCTATTGTGAATATAGATGCCCCAACATTAAAGGGAACTTCTTCTATATTGTATCTCACTGAGGCTCAAACCAAAAGAAAGGAGGAGAGCAACTGCATACGCTGCGGCAAATGTGCAGATGCCTGCCCTATGGGATTGGAGCCCTATCTGCTGAACAAGCTCGGCAGGGCCTCTATGATGGATGAGCTTGAGGCCCACTATGTATATGACTGTATAGAGTGCGGCTGCTGCTCGTTTACCTGCCCTGCATATATTCCGCTGTTGGATACAATACGCCAGAGCAAGGCTGCTGTTATGAAGATAATGAAGAGCCGTACAGCACCGGCACCGGCCAAGTAGTTAAACTATCGCGAATACCAAAAAAGAAAAAAAGAAAGACAATGGATAAATTGATTGTATCTCCTTCTCCCCATATCCACGGGAAAGAAAGCACCAGAAGGCTGATGGGAGATGTTATTATTGCGCTGCTGCCTGCGGTGCTTGTGGCTATCTACCTGTTTGGTCTCTCTGCAATACATCTTGTGGGAGTTAGTGTAATCTCCTGTGTGGCAGTGGAGTATCTTATTCAAAAGTTTTTGCTTAAAGGCAAGAGCACAATAGGGGATCTCTCCGCTGTGGTAACAGGTGTGCTGCTTGCCCTCAACCTGCCTGTAAGCTCACCTTGGTGGCTGATTCTTATTGGCGCGGTGGTGGCAATAGGAATTGCAAAGATGACCTTTGGAGGGTTGGGGCAGAACTTCTTTAACCCGGCGCTTGTGGCCCGCGTGGTGTTGCTGGTCTCTTTTCCTGTACTTATGACAGGAACTGCATTCCAGGCTCCGGTAGATGGCTATATTTTTGGCAATGCAGAAATTTCGAGGGCGGCAATGGATGCAACATCAGGAGCAACTCCGCTCTCATTTGTGAAGGAGCAGATAGCTCAAGGAATGACCGTAAGCGAGATAACAAAGAGCTCCGGGCTCTCGTATTTCCAGTTGCTCTTTTCCGCAATAGGCGGTAGCGCAGGCGAGCTTGCGGAGTTGGCTCTGCTGCTTGGCTTTATCTATCTGCTTATAAGAAAGGTTATTAAACCTTACATATCTCTTACCATAATATTTACCGTATTTCTCTTTTCAGGCATACTCTACCTCGTAAATCCTGAGAGGTTTATGGATCCTCTCTTCCATATCTTTAGCGGAGGTTTGCTGCTTGGAGCATTCTTTATGGCTACCGATTATGTTACCAGCCCTATGAATCTGAAGGGGCAGATAATTTTTGCGGTAGGCATAGGAGTTATAACAATGCTGATAAGAGAGTTCGGCTCATATCCGGAGGGGGTATCCTTTGCAATTTTGATAATGAATGCAACGGTGCCTCTGCTCAATAAGATTAAACCAGCAAGATTTGCGAAGGAGGCGCAGAAAAAATAATGGCAATAAAATCATCATTAATCAATATGGTGCTCACTCTCACGCTTATATGCGCCGGAGCATCTGCAGCGGTTGGAGTAATTTACGCTGTTACCAAAGCACCTATAGAGGCCGCTGCAACAGCAAAAACCAATAAGGCGATTGAGGCGGTGGTACCATCTTTCAACAACAATCCTTCTGACGATGTCATGACGGTTGCCTCCGAGCAGGGGAGCGAGCCAAGCAAGGTGTATATTGCTAAAAAAGACGGAGATATAGTAGGATATGCTATCGAGAGTAAAACAACAAAGGGCTTTGGAGGAGCCTTTATAATTATGGTTGGCTTTACTCCCGATGGGGCTGTTTACAATACCTCAGTAATCTCCCACTCGGAGACTCCGGGGTTGGGGGCAAAAATCACAGACGGCTCAGGCAAGTTCATTCAGCAGTGGAAAGGTAAGAACCTGCTGGACGGAAGCGTTAAGACCGCAGTTAGGAAAGATGGCGGAGATATAGATGCGATAACTGCCTCAACTATCACATCCAGAGCTTTTTGCGATGCTATGGAACGCGCCGCAAAGGTGTTTGACAATATAACCGAGAGCAATTAAAAAGTGAGATTATGAGCAAGATAAAATATCTGATAGACGGCATAGTTAAGAACAACCCAACATTTGTACTTGTGCTGGGTATGTGTCCCACTCTTGCAACTACCACCTCTGCCATAAATGGTATGGGTATGGGCTTTGCAACAATGGCGGTACTAATCTGCTCCAACATTGTAATCTCTCTGTTGGCGCCTGTTATTCCAAACAAGGTGAGAATACCGTGCTATATTGTGGTGATAGCCGCATTTGTAACTGTAGTTCAGTTTGTTATGCAGGCCTTTACACCATCGTTATATGAGACTTTGGGTATATTTATTCCGCTTATTGTGGTGAACTGTGTAGTGCTTGGCCGTGCAGAGGCTTTTGCAAACAAGCATAATGTGATTGATAGTATTTTAGATGGAGTTGGAATAGGGCTCGGCTTTACCATTGCCCTCACCTGCATAGGATTGGTAAGGGAGCTGCTTGGCAACCTCTCTGCATTTGATTACAAATTCTCCTCTGCAGATGGTATGTTAGTATTTGTATTGGCCCCGGGCGCGTTTATTGTACTCGGTTATCTTATGGTACTGTTTAACAAGCTCAAGGATAGGAAGAAAAGAGCATAGTATTTACCCCTTTAAGAGAAGCAATTATGGAATACATTTTGATTATAATATCTGCGATATTTGTTAACAATGTGGTATTGAGCCAGTTCCTTGGCATTTGCCCTTTCTTTGGAGTATCTAAAAAAATCTCCACCGCATTAGGAATGTCTTTGGCTTTGGTGCTTGTAATGGGGCTTGCTACACTTGTTACCTATCTTATACAAAACTATGTGCTTAAAAACACCTGGTTTGGTGCCCAAATGGATATAACATTTATGCAAACCATTGTGTTTATACTTGTTATAGCCGCTTTGGTGCAGATGGTGGAGATAATTCTGAAGAAGATAAACCCAACGCTCTATCAGGCGCTCGGTATATTTTTGCCGCTTATTACAACCAACTGCGCCGTTTTGGGCGCAGCCCTTATAGTGGTGCAGAAGGAGTTCTCATTTGGCGGAGGTGCGCCTCATATGATGAATCTGGGAGAGAGCGTAGTCTATTCAATGGCTCTTGCTGTGGGCTTTGGAGTAGCTATAATCCTCTTTGCAGGAATGAGAGAGCAGATGGAGCTTAACAATGTACCAAAGGCTCTAAAAGGCACCCCTATAGCCTTGATAACCGCCGGCCTTTTGGCCCTGGCTTTTATGGGCTTCCAGGGAATAGTGTAACCGCTTTTGCTCTGTATTATAGATTCTTCGCTAACGCTCAGAATGACAGCGAGTAAGGCGCTCAGAATGACAGTGAGTAAGGCGTTCAGAATGACGAGAAGGGGGCAATATACTAAGAATGATTACATAGGTTATCGGCAAGAACAATAGCCGTAATGGCCTCAATAATAACAGGGCAGCGCAGAGCTATACAGCAGTCGTGTCTGCCCTTTATTTTTAGCGACTCTATTTTGCTGCTCTTTAGGTTTATGGTCTGCTGAGGCTTGGCTATGCTGGCTGTAGGCCTGATTTCAACAGAGAACTCAATAGCATTGCCATTGGAAATTCCGCCGTTTATTCCACCGCTGTGGTTGGTGGCTGTGGCTCCGTTAGTCTTAATTATCAAATCGTTATACTCAGAGCCTTTGAGTAGCGATGCCCTATTTGCCTTGTTTGCAGAACGGAGCGCATCTTCAAAGTTCCCGAACGATATAGCCTTAACAGCCGGAATAGAGAATGCCAAGTGGGCAATCTGGCTCTCCAATGAGTTGAAAAATGGTTCTCCCAAACCGGCAGGCACACCCTCCGCCCTGCAACGGATAACTCCCCCAACAGAATCTCCTTCAGAGGCCGCCTGTTCCAAAATAGCCTTCCACTCTCTTTTATTGGAACTTCCATAAATTTCTGAAATATGAGCCTTTATATAAATCTTGCAAGACTCTGTTTTTGTTTTGCCACTGCTTTTGCCCTTGCTCTTACTATTACTATTGTTCAGCAGAGTGCCTGAGCCGTTTTTAGCACCCTTTTCAACCATTGCCTCTATCTGCTTTTTTGCAACAACACCGGCAGCCACAATAGGGGCGGTGAGCCTGCCGGATAGGTATCCTCCGCCGGCCAAATCGTTAAATCCCTGCCATTTTACGGTAGCGGCAAAATCTGCGTGCGATGGCCTCGGGCACTCAGCGTAGTTTGAGTAGTGGCTGCTCTCAAAATCCTTATTTTCAAAGAGTATTGCAAGGGGTGCCCCTGTAGTTCTGCCATTTTTTAATCCCGATAGAAATATCGGCTTATCGCTCTCTTTGCGTGCTGTGGTGGCAAAGGCGAGAGACGCAATATCTCCATAGCTGCGTCTTTTGAGGGCCTTCTCAAAATCCTTTGGGGTGAGGCTTATACCCGGCATCACTCCGTCTATAACAATGCCAATTGCCTTGGAATGAGATTCTCCAAAAATTGCAAGCCTGAAATTTTTACCGTAACTGTTCATAAAATTGTGGGAATGATTTGTTAATGCACTCGGTGCTGTTTATGTATATTGTTGATTGTGAGTGAGTTCTCAGATAGAACAGGGAGTAGATTATAAGAGCCATTGCAATACGATGGTCATTATGGCTGTTAAGATAAATCTCATTTAAGAGAGTGGTTTTGCCCCCCATCTTTTGACTTCTCTTTTGCCCATACAGAACAAATCTCCCTCCCTCTGCGCCACTCTGCTCCAAAGCGATATGGCAACCCAATTTGCTAAATTCCAACAGAATCGCCTCTGCTCGGTTGCTCTCTTTGTTAAAAAGCCTCTCCGCGGAGTAGATTATGCTCTTGCCTTTGCAGAATAGGGCAAGGGTTGAGAGAATAGGGGCAAGGTCGGGCGAGTTGGCACAGTCAAATTCAAACGGAGCGAGTTGTTTGCTTTTTCTTGCGGCAGCGTTTCCGTTTTTGTTTGTCACAGCCCCCTCTAAAACCTCTGCAATAACCCTGTCTGCCTGTTTGCTATCCCTTCTTAGTCTGCTGTATAACTGTTTTGTATGCAGTAATTTAGATATGTTAAACTCCTTGTTTTTAAGAGTGGCGTCTATGGCCTGTGCCACAAGCAGATTGGCCGCGCTGCTCCAATCGGCCTCAATATCTATCTCGGCACTTTTGTAACTGCTGCCGCCTTTTATAAAGAATTTTATTGCGTTGGTTGTACGCTTGGTGGCTATCTCAATTCCAAGCTGCCGGAGCAGATGCAGGGTAAGCTCAATGTATGGAGTACTCTTTGGATTCTCTACAACCAAGAGCGAATCGCCATTTATTAAAGGTAGCGTAAAGAGCAGTCCGCTAATAAATTGAGAGCTTTCTATGCCGCTTATTACAATTTCTCTGCCATCCTCTTTTGATGTGAATATCTGCCAATTCTCTTTTATAAATTTCTCCTCTGCACTAAAATCTCTTCCGGCAAGGCTTCCTGCGCAATGTATGGCAATCTGATTTTGTTGCTTTGCTCGGCTGCCCTGTTGCTTGCCTTGGCTGGTACTATAAAAAGTGAGCAGAGGGAGCATTACTCTTTTAAGCAGAGCAGACTCACCAGCGCTTACTTTTGCCGGAACATTCCAACTCTCTATTCCTCTGCTCTTTATAATGAGAGAGCAACTCTTTTCGGAGCTGATTTTTTCTGCGCCGCCCTTTTCAAAAACCACTTTTACTCCGCACTCTTTTATAAGCTCTATAGCCGCAGAGGTATCGTTGCAAAGGGTTATATTTTTTAGCCTGCTCTCTCCATTTGCCAAAGCTGCTGCTATAATGGCTCTCTGGGCAATGCTTTTAGAGGCAGGCAGCTTGGCGTCAAGTAGCTTGTTAATGGTTACAGTTGAGAGGTTTATGCTCTTATCTGAGCGGTTGTATAACAGGCTTCTCATCTGCCGGAAACTCTGCTGCCCCTTTGCCGCAGCCTTTTTGGCCACCGCGCAGCAATAGGTAAACGGAGCGCCGAGAAAGAGCGATGCCACTCTTGTGTAGCGGCCAGCCTCTCCCATTGCAAAGGCAATAAGATTCTCCTTATCCAAAGCTATGCTCTTTCTGCTTTGATAGTATAGCTGCCGTACTATATCTGCCTGATAAATAGAGTTTGCCGTAGTTGCAATTTTTACATAATCTGCTCCGCAGGCTACACACTCTTTTATAATCTTCTTAATGGAATCAAGCGGCGGCGTGGTGGTAAAATTGTGATAAGAGAGTATAAGTTCAGTATGGCTCTTGTGCCTTGCAATCACCTCTTTTATAGTGGCAATATATTGCATCAGCAGCTCCTTTTGTCTTGCAGTTGCAGCCCACTCTATATTTATATCCACAAAAGCGGCTCCTGCACGTATCGCAGTAATGCTCTGATTTTTAGCTCTTTTTAACAGGCTTCCCTCTTTTCTGCTGTTGCCGCAGGTTGTTATATGATATGTGAAGATAGTGTTGGGATGGAGAGAAATAAAGCTCTCCACCTGCCTTA